>JBFGIA010000057.1:0-15336 GCA_041577935.1 Gemmatimonadota bacterium
CGACTCGCCGGGAGCTTCGCCCCTCAGGTCCCCAAACGCGACCGGACGAACGCGGACATGGAGGTCAATTCGGTCGAGCAGCGGACCCGACAGTCGAGCTCGATACCGCTGACGAGCAGCCGGTAAGCAGGTACACGGTTTGAGCGCCTCACCCCAATGCCCGCATGGACACGGGTTCATCGCACCCAAGAACATGAACCGCGCTGGAAAACGGTGACGACGATGAGCGACGCGTCCGATCGTGATCTCGCCTTCCTCCAACGGTTGTCGCAACCCCTCTAGCGCATCGCGTCGATACTCGGGAAACTCGTCTAGAAAGAGCACCCCACGATGAGCCAGGCTGACCTCCCCCGGCCGCGGAGGGCGACCACCGCCAAGCAACGCAGCTGCCGAGATCGTATGATGCGGAGCTCGAAACGGCGGAGCGTGGATGAGCGGTCGATCCGGTGACAAGCGACCCCAGGCGGAGTGAATGGCGGTCACCTCGAGCGCTTCACCTGACCCGAGCGGTGGCAGGATCGATGAAAAGCGACGCGCCAAAAACGTCTTGCCGACGCCCGGCGGCCCGATCAACAACGCGTTGTGCCCGCCGGCTGCAGCGATCTCAAGGGCCCGACGGGCTACAACCTGACCCCTGACCTCTGACCAGCCGGCACCACGCTCGACCCGAGCAGGCAAACGCGCTGGTACCGAGATCGGTTGGATCGGATTCGCACCCGAAAGATGATCGACCGCCGCCGCCAGGGCTGGAACCGGAAGCGCCCTCAGCCCGTCGACGAGTGCCGCCTCTGGGGCGTTCTCGGGGGCGACCAGGACTTCCCGCGCTCCCATCGCCTTGAGCGCAGCGGCAATCGGCAGGACGCCCCGCACCGGCTGCACCCGTCCGTCCAGGCTGAGCTCGCCGAGCGCCGCCATCGGTGGATGATCGGTGGGCGTGGCGATGGTACGCGAAGCCTTGAGGATCGCCAGAGCGATCGGCAGATCGAAGCCAGTCCCGCTCTTGGGCTCGTCGGCTGGGGCTAGATTGACGGTGATTCGACGCAGCGGGGTCTCGAACCCACTGTTCGAGAGCGCCGCCATAACTCGTTCTTTGCTCTCGCGGACCGCTCCGTCGGGGAGACCGACCAAGTGAAAGGCCGGGAGACCGCGCGCAAGATCGACTTCGACCGTGATCGGTCGCGCTGTAAACCCAGCCAGAGCAGCCGTGAAGACGCGCGCCAGCACACGAGCGACGGTTGCAAGACATACACCGCCGCCGTTGGAAATCTCAGAGGCGCCAGACCCGCTTGGTGCATGCCGATCAAAACTCGGAACTGAATCGCCTTCACGACGTGGCTCGGTTCGATCGTGTCAGCACCAGCCAAGTCGGCGATCGTGCGCGCCACTCGCAGGATTCGCACGTGGGCGAGGGTTTGCCTTCGTCAGAGCCTGCGAAGAATCGCACCCGCGATGAGGTAGAGGACGATCGCGAAGACGAGGACCCCGCGGAACCCGACGCGTAACGCGAACAGCGGAGCCGCGGCGGCGGCGATCACTGACAGGAAGCCGTTTACGCCCCAGCACCAGGGCATCCATGCCGGGCGATGGTCGGCCACGCGCTGCAAACCGAGCGGAAACGGAAGCCCCATCGCAAAAGCGAGTGGTGCGAGCACCGCCAGCGCCAAAAATGCGCGCAGCGCGATCGGGGTCGCGGCCGCAACTTCCCACAGACCCAGTTCCGCTGCGTAAGCGACCATGGCGAGTACGGCGATCGCGACAAACGGGATCCAGCTCGGGACTCGTTCGGCGATTGGACGGGCACACACGCTGCCGAACCCCGCGAATACGAGAAACGTGGCGAGCACCACGGTCGTCGCGTAGATCGGCTCGCCGAGGAGCAGGACGAGGCGTTGAATCGCCGAGATCTCGAGCAGCATGAAGGCGAGCCCGAGGGTAGCGAAGTAGATCGCGAGCCCGAAGTGACCGACGGTCGGTGCCGGTGTCGACTCGCTCTTCCGCTCCGCTCGAGGCAGGACGAGCAGCGGAATGAAGATCAGGAGCGCCGCGATCGGTATCGCCTGCGTGAGGGCTACCACATGTGCCACGATCCCCCACTCGAAGTATGGGAGCGAAAGCCGGCCCTCCCCCCGCCAGAGGCGAAGTAGCTGGCCGGCGTCGAGAAAGTGGAAGAAGAAGGGGGAGTCGTCGGAGACAGGGGCGATGCGAAACGGATAGGTTTCGATGAACCGCTGGTCATCGGCGCCGAGGAGCCCTTCCGCCCCAAGCCGGAAGCGGTCGGGATCGAGCACGTTGAAGCGATTCGCCTCGGCTGCGGTCACGCCGGGAGCCCAGGCGAGGTCGAACCACCGCTCGGCCGCCCACGCTCGCAGGACAGCGACCTCGTCGGGTGTGAACGGTGATCGGCTCGCGAGGATCGTCGCCGTACCCCACCCGCGGATGAGGGCAACGCGCGAAGCGGGCGCTTGCCCACTGTCCTCGATCACGACGCGGATCGTCGCCAGCAGCCGAAGCACATCACGCGGGGGGTCCAGCGTCCAGCGCGTGATCGCCACGACCCCGTCGTCGCTGAGGGCTCGCCACATGTCCCGGACGCCCTCATAGGTGAAGAGGTAAGAGACGCCGGCGGCGGCCATCCCGGCTGCTCCGGTGTGGAGCGAACCGATCTCGCTGATCGTGATCAGGTCGTAGGTCTCACGGCTGGAGTGAATGAACGCGCGCGCGGTCCGGGTGGAGCGGGTGTCGGACGGGGTGATCGTGCCCGGTGCGAGGAGAGGATCGATGCGTGGATCAGGATCGACGATCGTCAGGGCGCGCGGGGCTTGGGCGCGCGCGAGCCGCGTTGCTCCACCCCCACCGAGACCGATAACGAGAATCGACGGATTCGAGACCCGGTTGATCGCGAACGGCGCCGCGGCCGTCGTCGCGGTCAACAGCGCGGTATCCGCCGCCATTGAGCGAGCTCCGAGCGGCTCGCCGTTGAGGTACAGAACCGGCCTCGAGGGCACCGGCTCCATCAAGGCGAGGCTCGTCCCCGGTAAGTACCTCAAGGATGGGCTGGTGATCAGCTCGAGACGGCCCAGCGGGCCGTCGCGGGTCGCTACGAGACGGGCTTCCGGCAACCGCATCGCGATGCTCGACTCCTTATAGGCGGAGACCGGGATCGTGGCCGGAGGCGCGAACAAGGCGACCCCGAGGACGGCCGGCAGCGCGATCCAAACCCATCGGGTGAGCGGGATCACCGCGGCGAACGCCAGCAGCCCGACCGTGGTTGGCAATCGCTCAGCGGGGAGCGCGACGAGCATCGTCAGCCCCAGTAAGGCTCCGAATCCGGAGCCGCCGAGGTTGGCCGCGTAGACGCGGCCGATCCGTCCGGGCTGCGCGAGGAAAGCGACCGCCACCGCCGCGCCGGTGAAGAGAAACGGCAGACTCAAGACCACGTAGGTCAACGCCAGATTCAGGAACTGTCGTCGCACCGCCAGCAATTCGAACGCGTCGAAGGGGATCACCCCCGCGGCGCGATAGGCGGGGTCGAAAGTGATCGCCGCCAGCACGACGAGGGTGATGAACGCGTTCTTTTCGCGACCCTCGATCCGTGAGCGGAACAGCGTAACCAGGCTGCCGCTCGCGCCGAAGCCAAGCAGCGCCAGGCTAATCACGAGGGTGGCAAAGTGGGCCCAGTGGGTGACCGAGAAGAGGTGGACGAGGATGATCTCGTAGGCCAGCGCCGCGGCGGAGAGGACGGCCAGGGCGACGAGCATCAGCGACCGATTAGTGGCCGACGAGCGGTACGAACGTCACCGGGGCGATTGTGCGCGTCGTGGCCGTCCCGTCGGCATGCTTGACGACGAGAACCAGATGCTGCACCTGAAACGGGGCACCCACCGGGATGATCATTCGGCCGTTGGTCGCGAGTTGTCGGACGAGCGGTGGTGGGATGTGACCCGCTGCCGCAGTCACGATGATCGCGTCGAACGGCGCCCACTCAGGCCAACCGTAATAGCCGTCGGCGTGGCGCGATACGACGTTACGATACCCCAGCCGCTCAAGGCGTTGCGCCGCGCTCTCGGCGAGGGTCTCGATGATCTCGATCGAGAAGACCGTATCAGCGAGCAGGCTCGCGACCGCGGCTTGATACCCAGATCCGGTGCCGATCTCAAGCACTCGATCGCTCGATTCGAGCTCGAGCAGAACGGTCATGAGAGCGACGATGTAGGGCTGGCTGATCGTCTGCCCCGCTCCGATCGGGAGAGGATGATCGCCATACGCCTCGCGCTGATACGCGGTGGGCACGAACTCGTGGCGGGGGACGGTGAGGAGAGCGTCGAGAACGCCCTGGTCGGAGATCCCCCGGTCCCGGATCTGCTGCCGCACCATCAATGATCGCTGGGCGACGCGCTCGGCGCGTAGCAATTCCCTCGAAGGCTGGGTCTCGAGAGCTTCTTCCTGGGCTTGAGCCGTAGCGCTCGCGAAACCGGTCGCGATCGACAATAGCGTGGTCGCGTATAGGGTGAAGCGCCCAAGACTCACAGGCCTAACATACCGCGACGGGGCTCCTAGACTCCACAACGAGGCGCATGCCCTTGCAATCGTGACGGTTGCTAGACATACACCGCGCCGTTGGAAATCTCAGAAGCGCCAGTTCTGACCGATGACTACGCCGTGGACCCAGCCGCCTTCAGCCCGGTCGTTCGAAAAGACCATGGTGTACAGGTCGACCGTGCAACGTGAGGTCCTAATCCAACGGTTTCGGGTCGATCTCGGCCTTCGTCACCTTCGCCAGCGTCGCATCCACCGGTAAAACGTCTTTGAAGGTGTCCCCGTAGATCTCCCACACGGCGACGAACAGGGCCGCCACGATCGGTCCGATCAACAAACCGATCGCCCCGAACATCGTCAGGCCCCCGAGTGTGCTCAGCAGGATCAGCAGGTCCGGCATCTCCGTGTCCCGACCGACCAGCCAGGGTCGCAGGAAATTGTCCGCCGTACCCACGATCGCGGCGCACCAGATCGCGAGCCCGACGGCCGGGCCGATTTGGCCAGTGGCTGCCAACCAGATCGCCGCCGGCACCCAGACCAGCCCGGTACCGAGCGCTGGGATGATCGAGAGCACGGCCATCACGGTGCCCCAGAAAGCCGCGCCCGGGATGCCGACCACCGCGAAGGCGAGCCCGGCGAGTCCGCCCTGGACGACACCTATGACCAGCGTGCCCTTGATCGTCGCCCGTGAGACCGACATGAACTTGCCGACCATCCGCATCTCGTCCTCGGCCTCAAGCGGGATGTAGTAGACGATCTTCTGCAGCAGTTTCCGCCCGTCCTTCAAAAAGAAGTACATCGAGTAGAGAAGTATGAACAGCATGAAGAAAAACACCACGGTCCCGCGTGCGGCCTGGGCGAGAAGCCGGCCCACAAAGTTCCCGACGCTTCCGGCGAGCTGGCCGAGCTTGGCGAGGATATCGTCCTTGTAGGGCGCCAGGGCATCGGCAAACGGCAATCGCCGGGCCCACCGGTCGATCTCGTCGGGTTGAGCCATCTGCGATTCGATCCATGGCGCCACCGAGGAGCTTACCTGCACGGCTTGCGAACCCACGATGCCAAAAAAGATGCTCAGCGGGATCACGAGCACGACCAGAAAAAGCAATACCGTCAGCCCGGCAGCCCACGACTTGTGACCCCCCAGGCGACGGGCGATTCGGTCGTAGGTTGGATGGAACATCCCGGCCAAGATTCCGGCCAGAAGTACCGCCATCAGGAAAGCGCGAACCATCGCGAAAAAAAGCAGCGAGATCGCTATTACGAACAGCAGCAGGAACGCGCGTTGGAACTTCCTGGCTTCGCTCGGCTGGTCGGCCATCGGGCGCCCTCCAAAGTTGTGGGTCGGTCGCGTCCGAATCGTTGTTTAAGCTCGCGGAGTGAACCGCCCACCGCCACCTCCGCGAACGTGCTCAACGCCCGACTCCTCTTGACGTCACAAACCGTCCTCCTCGCGCGCTCCCATTACGACAACCCAGCCGGAGCGCGCGCCGGTCATTGGTACAGACAACCGTGGAGGACGACATGCACGTACACCGTTTTCACTACGGCGCCCTGCTGTTTGCGGGATGCGTTCTGCTGATCGGCTGCAACGATAAACCGGCTAGCCCGGTAGGGGCGCTGGTCGACGATACGCCCACGACTGACGAGTCGACGCTGGATTTGTTCGGGTTCGGCGGGCCCAGCATGGGACTTTGCTGACCTCGAAGTCTTCTTCGAGTTCAACTCGACCGACAACGACCTTGGATTTCAAGTTTTTCTCGATGCCGAAAGGTGGGACCTGGTTCAGGCTCGGGATCCAGCCGGGAAGCAGATTCTCGACATCCGGGCAAAAAAGGCGCTCGGAGATCTAGGCATCACGGAGCTGCGTTTTGAGAGCGCCGAGCCATCACCGGGCGAGGTGCTGGCCTTGTTCTCTGCCGGCGCTTACGAGTTCCGTGGGCGAACGGTCGAGGAAGCGATCACGCTCGGGGGCACGGGGATGCTCTCCACCGCGCTGCCTGACGCCCCTGTCTTTACTTCGCCTGCCGCGGTCGACGTGGATCCCGACAACACCGTCATCTCGTGGAACGCGATCGGCGGACTCGACAGCTACGAGGTCATCGTCGGGAACGAAGACTCCGGTTTCTCCCTCAGCGTGGAGCTGGGACCGGATGCCACGAGTGTCACGATGCCTAGTGAGTTCATGGAGGGCGGTACGGAATACAAGGCCGAGATTCTCGCCATCGCGATGAACGGAAACAAGACGATCACCGAAATCGTGTTCAGCACGGCGGATTAGAGGAAAACCGTAGTCAGCCCAGAACGCGAGCTGGTCGAGCGCTAGTCGACCAGCTCGATCGTCTCTGTGCGGTTCTGCACGATCGGAATCAGCAGGTTCTGCCCACCGGTCACCACGAACGCATCCATCTTGATCTCGTTCGACTCCGATCCGCCGAGGAACTTCCCACCGTCGGCATCGAAGTAGATCGTTCCCGACCCCGTACCGCCGCCGCTGAGCGAGATTTCGTTCCCCATCTGGTTTCCACTGCCCTCGAGCTTGATGTCGCTGGTAAACTCGATCTGAACCGCGTCGTGACCAGCGTGGTCCGCGTTACCGATCGCAGTGTACGTGCTGATGCGGTGTACATCCATGTCGATTCCGTTCTGGTTGGTCTGAACCGAAATCGTGTCGGTCCAGGTGGTACCGGCGCTGATCTCTTCTTCCGGCAGGCTCGGGAAAAACGCCCGATAGGTCGTCTCCAGGTCGAGCCGGTCGAGCTCCGCGGGCAAGGATTCAGGCACCGCGATGTCGCTCACTTCACCGCGCGATCCGAGCGTCACCACGACCGGTTTCCCGTAGAGCGCAGAAAAATCGAGCTCACCAGCACCCGGCATCCCGACCATGTTCACCGAATCGTGAACGATCTCAACGGTGACGTGATCGTCCGCCACGTCGCGGAGCGTCGTCGTGAACCGCCAATAGCTTTCGATATCGATGTTCTGCTCGGTGCCGCTGACGGTCTGGGCGACGTGATCCTCCTGTGTGCGCGTGTAGGTGTGCGACTCACCAGACTCCCCACCATACCTGAGAACCTGCGCCATGGACGCTTCCGGCAGTGTGATTAGCGCCGTCAACCCGAAGGTCACCAACAGAGTTCTGATCGACATTGTTTGACTTCTCCTGATAATGAATGAGTACAACGAGACGCGACCTGGCATGATCCGTGCGACGAGAATCTAGACCGATTCCCGGGTCCGGCCATGGCCCGTACCCCGTGGTTCCAAAACACGTTCCGCCAAGGGACTAGTCCGATGATGATCACTCGGAGCTGGAACAAGAAAGCCACGCTGATCGCGCTGCGTCTGTGCATCGCGGCGGCGACCGGTGCACTGCTCATCCTTTACCCACCAGCGGGCGGGCTCACCGGCTGGCTGATCGCTCCGTGGGCACTCTACTTCGGCACCACATTCATCTATCTGGTGCTCCCCGCGCACTGGTTCCGGCGCCGGCGATTCGACACCACGTTCGTGGCGGTGGAGCTCGCGGTGCTCGGACCGATGTTCGCCCTCTACGGCGGCACCGAATCGTGGTTCATCTATCCGTTGTTCCTCCTCACCGTGTTGTTGGCCGCCCTCGCACGACGCTTGGCCTGGGCACTGGGGCTCGGTCTTGCTGTCGCCATCGCGCTGGCCCTGCTCCTGATCGATAGCGGCACGAGCCAGATCGGAGCCATCATCCTCCAGGTCGGGACGCTGCTCACCACCGCTGGTATCGTGGGCTACCTGACCGAGGAGCTCGGCTACGAGGAGATGTTATCGAGTCAGTTCGAAAGCGCGCTCGAGGTTTCCACACTGCTGGCCGAGGCGATCGAAGTAGAGAGCGTGTACAAACGACTGATCGAGGTATTGAGCCACCTCTTCCACGCCAACCGGGTGGCCGTTATCCTCGCCAAGCCAGGCGATGCGACCGGCCGAATCGTGTCGGCGATCGACGCAAGCGAAGTCGTCGAAGACCTCGAGATCCAGCTCGAGCGGTATCCCGAGATCCAGCTAGCGATCGACGAGCAACGAACGGTCGTCGTCGAGCGACCGGAGACGGACCCCAGCTTCGAACGGGTCAGACGATACCTGACCCCACGGGCAGCTGGAGCCACCATTCTGGTGACACCGATCTTCCAAGGCAGCGATGTGCACGGGGTCGTGTTCGTCCGATTGGAGCAATCGTACCGCGCGTTCAGCGAACAGGAGATCCGGTTCTGCCGGCTCATGGCCGACATCGCCGGGAAAGCGCTCCAGCGGGCTGATCATCTGGCCGAAGTCTCCGAGGCGGCGCGCCGCGATCCACTGACGGGGCTCTACAATGTGCGTGCCTTCCGACAAGCGCTGACGGATGAAATCGTGCGGTCGGAGCGCACGGGTGCCGCCTTCAGCCTGGTCATGATCGACATCGACTTCATGAAGCACATCAACGACACCTACGGTCATCCGATTGGAGACCAGGTCTTGCGCGACGTCGCCAAGACGTTGACCGAGCAAGTGCGGCAAGTGGACGTCGTTGCGCGGTACGGCGGCGAGGAGTTCGGCCTTCTGCTGGCCGAAGCGAGCGGGCCACGAGCCATGATCGTGGCCGAGCGGATCCGACACGAAATCGAGGCTCGGCACCATGATGGTGTGCGCGAGGCGGTTACCGTGTCGATGGGCCTCGCGGCGTACCCCGATGACGCCTCATCGTGCACCGACTTGATCCGTGCCGCCGACCAAGCCCTGTACGCTTCCAAGCACCAGGGCCGCAACCGGATCATGCGCTACAACGACACGAACTGCATAAGCGCGAACGAGGACGCCGAGGCGTTCGATCTCGCCCGTCAGCCAAGACCGCACGACTCGACGGTGATTCGTGCGGTGCGCGACGCACTCGACGGGCTGCACACCAACCAGCAGATCATGCGCCAGGTGGGCGCCCTCGCGAGTCTGGTGACGCTCATGCAGGCCCGCGATCCATCGGCGCTCGAACATTTGAGCGACACGGCCACACTGGCCAGGCTTTTTCTTTCGCATCTGACAGTCGACGAGCGCGAGCGCTCGACGATCCACCTGGCGTGCTTGCTGCGCGATATCGGTCAGACAGCGGTTGGGAGCGCGATTCTCAACAAACAGGATTCGCTCACTCGCGAAGAGTACGAGGCGATTCGCGAACACCCCGTGATCGGCGCCCAAATCGTCGCTCCACTGCGGGGGTTGGACCCGATCGTACCGTTTATTCGCCACCACCACGAGCGGTGGGATGGCCAGGGCTACCCGGATGGCCTGACCGGGAATGCGATCCCGTACGGCGCGCGGGTAGTCGGCCTGATCGACGCGCTTTACGCGATGCTGCTCACGGGTCCCGGTGCGAGCCGGTCGCACGGCGTCGACTACGCCCGCGAGGAGATCGCACGCAACGCCGGCACGCAGTTCGATCCCGAGCTGGCCAAGCGGCTCGTGTTCGTGATCGATTCGAATCAGGACGCGATCGAGGCGCTGGGCGTCACGTTCGACGCGGAAGCGCCTAGTGTCGTCGTCGGCGCAATACGCCAACCTGGCACCGCCGAGTCCTCCTAGCTCTACCTCAGCCGGATCTCGGGAGAACCCCAGCAGCGATTAGTGCCAACGCTCCAATCCCAAACAAGATCGCAGTCGGAGGAACAAAACCCAGAAAGCGAAGTTGCAGCCCGGCCGTACTTATTGGGGCCAGCGCAGCAATGGCGAGGATCAAGCGCCCACTGGGACTCGGGCGAAGTGCGATAACCGCTACGATGAGTCCCAGCGTTATCAGTTCGAACGAGAAAGCCAACCAAAGCGCCGGTGCAAGCGCCTGCAACTCAGGTGCTGCACCCTCTGAAAGTCGAGTGATTGCATTGTATCCAGTGCTGTGGAGCGCTGCCGTTCCGAGGAAACCCATGGCCGCAACCCCGGCCACAATGGAGCCGATCTTCCTGCGTGTCATGACCTACACCTCTCCACTTGAGCGTTCAAACTCTTGATGAATGTGACCGTGTATGTGCAGCATCGGGGTTGTGCGCCGTTCCCCCTAGGCTCTACCTCTCCAACCGAAAAGCGTCTCTGATGTGGTCGATCTCCGGCGTTGAGTCCGGTTCCTGTGTTCCGGCCGTCAACTCGACCGTCACGACGTCGAAGCGATAAGACTGTGCGCCTTTCGCCCAACGGATCAGCGCGGCATTCGCTGCGGCAGCGATCTGTCGCTGCTTTCTCCAATCGACAGCGGTGGTAGGCGGTGCGAGCGAGCCCGAGCGACGTGTCTTGACCTCGACGAAGGCGACGGTGCCGTCCTTTTCGACGACGAGGTCGATCTCACGACCAACCGCTCGCCAGCGGCGGGCCAGGATCGCGTAGCCGCGACCCTCCAAGTACTCGGCCGCGAGCTGCTCACCCATTCGGCCGAGCGCCTGACGGGCGTGGGTCAGAGATCGATCTCCATGCCGTCGGCGCCGAGCTCGATCGGTCCAGTGTGGTAGGCTTCACGGATGCGGCGTTCGATTTCGTCCGCCCCGAGTGCCAGAACCGACGGATAGAAGTGGCCGACCGCCAAGCGCTTGACCCCGGCGGCAGCCGCCACCCGACCGACCGCGCGCGGGCTCATGTGACCCGGCACTTGAAGCCCGTCGGCGATCGAGCACTCGGCGATCAAGAGATCGGCCTCCTGGGCCAGCTCGATCGCCTCTTCGCTCTCCTCGGTATCGCCGGTGTACGCGACGACGACCTCGCGGCCCGCGACCGCAAGCGTAATCCGATAGCCCACCGCTTCGTTCGAGTGGACCACCGGGTAGGCGTCGATATTGACCTCGGCATCATCGCGTTCCACCTCGACCGGGGTGTCGGCAGCTTCCCAGATGTCGAGCGGGAACCCGGGTGAGGTGACCCAATCGCCATAGATGTTTTCGAGCCGGTCCAGATCGGCTCCAAAGTCGGGATAGCCGATCAGCGCCAGCGGCTCGACACGGCGTTGGCTGGGCATGTGACGCAACGTAAACAGCAGTGGCAGCAAATCGGCGATGTGGTCCTGGTGGCGGTGTGATATCGCCACTACGTCGAGCGCATTCAGGGACAACCCGAGGCCGGCCATCCGGCGCAGTGTGCCAAAGCCCAGGTCGACTAGCAGATGGATGTCACCGCACTGGAGGTGGTGTGCTGCCGTCCCGCGCTCCATGTCGGGTACGAGCGTCCCGCTGCCGATCATCGTGTAGCGAATCGGTTTCATCGTGTTACGCGAACCCGCGCATGTACCAATCGAGAAGCCATTCCCCCCACACGAAAGTCATCGCGCCGCCGATCGCAAGGAAGATCCCGAACGGGACGAGCTTCTTGGAGCGCATGTTAATCGGCACGAAGACGATCGTCGCCAGGATCGCGCCGATGAACAAGGTCAGCAGCGTCCCCTGCCACCCCACGAACGCGCCGATCATCGCCATCAGCTTGATGTCGCCGCCGCCCATCGCGTCCTCGCCAAAGAGCTTGGTGCCGACGACCGCGATGACCCACAAGACCCCGCCACCTACCAGCACGCCGATCAGCGAGCCCACCGGTGTCGGCGAACCCGGCAGAAACGACATCGCCAGCCCGGCGATGACACCGCCCAGCGACAGCTCGTCGGGGATCACGTACTCCCGGCCATCGGTGACTGCCACGGCGAGCAGGATGCTCATCATGACGACCGCCTGCGCCGCGTGTGGTGTGAACCCAAACGCGTAGACGCTGCCGGCCCAGATCCCCGCCGTCGCCAATTCGACGATCGGGTACTGAACGCTGATCCGTTCCCCGCAGAAAGCGCAACGACCACGCAGCGTCAGCCACGAAACGACCGGGATGTTGTGATACCATTTGAGGGTCCCACCGCACCGCGGGCAGTGGCTGCGCGGCCGGACGAGGGACATGTCGGCCGGCAAGCGCAGGATCGCCACGTTGAGGAACGAGCCGACGAGAAGGCCCAAGAGGCCCGCGAGGACGACCCACTGGGTTGGGGGTGGGGTCACGGCTCTGGGGACTCCTTCGTTGAATCGTTGACCGCTTCCGCCCCCTCCTGATCAGCTACCAATTGAGGGGTCGGACTCTCGCGTCGATCTTGGCCTTGAAAGGCAGGATCAAAATCGGGTCGCTCGATGTCCAACAATTTGAGCTTATAGATCAGGGTAGTACGGTTGACACCCAGCAGCTGTGCCGAGCGACTAACGTTGCCTCGACACATGCGAAGGACCTTGAGAAGATGCGTGCGACGCACCGAATACCAGGAAAGGTCTTCAGCATCCAAGCTCGTTGTGGACAATCCTAGTCCCAGGTCGTCAACACTAATTCGGCGACCAGCTGCTAAGTGAAAGCCACGTTCGAGCGTAGCATTGAGCTCACGCACGTTACCAGGCCACCGATATCTCGCAATCGCGTGCCACGTCTCAGCCTTGAGTGTCTTCTTGCGCCCATACCGCTTGTTGAGCGTCATGATTTGGTGCTCAGCTAGTGGGGCAATGTCTTCCCGTCGCTCCCTTAGCGGGGGCAACTTGATCCGACATCCAGAGAGCCGAAAGAAGAGGTCCTCGCGAAGCCGCCCGGTCTCGAGCATCTGATCGATGTCGCGGTTGGTCGCCGCTAGCACCCGAAACTCAGCCGACTTTTCCACTCGCGAGCCCACCGGGCGGTAGCGCTGCTCTTCAATCGTGTATAACAACTTGGCCTGGATCGCGGGGGGCAGTTCGCCGAACTCGTCAAGAAAGAGTGTACCTTTGTTGGCTTCTTCCACCAAACCCACTCGATTCGACACAGCTCCCGTAAACGCTCCCCTCAGATGTCCGAACAGCTTGGACTCAAACAAGTTCTCTTCCAAATTCGTACAATCGACGACTACAAACGGTGATTTCCTGCGTCGACTTGCGTCGTGAAGCTGTCTTGCAAGGAAGGTCTTTCCCGTTCCCGACTCTCCCTCCAGCATGATACGCACCTCAGTGTCGATTAACCGCTTCAATCGGTCCTTTAATGCGAGGATCGCTGGTGCCTGCGTCAGAAACTGCGGGAACGACTGCTTTGGGCGCCGCCGTGACTGGCTAAGGGCGCTCATGATACGTGTGTAGTGAGCCTCCAGAAGCTGGGCTTCGGGATTGTTCCGAGAAATCGCGTGCGCCTTTGCGAGCAGGTGCTCGAATGGAAGGTCGCTTGTGAATCGCGCCCATGTTCCAGCCATGAGAAGCACTATCGCGCTTTCCGTTTCTAAGCACTGCGCGCGCAGATCGGAGGCTGCCGCACCAAACTGTGATGCGATATCACTGTCGGCAGTTTTGCGATTTATGATCGACTTCCATACCAGAATGCGCGTGCGAAGCGCACCATGCGAAACCATCGCCGCAAGTCTTTCGGCCGTTTTGAGCTCCGTAAGTGCGGCTTCCGTGTCCCCGGCCAGCAGTTCTAGCTCGGCGCGACCGAATGTCACCAGCAAGTTCAGGTGTAGGTTGTTAGCGAATTCCGCTTGGGCCTCGCTCCGCTCATACAATTCGTATGCATGATCATATTTGCGCAGACGAACCGCGTCCCAAGCCATGTTGCACAAGGTCATTCCGAGGTATCTTGTGCTTCCCAACTCCTCGAATTTTGCGGCCGCGTCACCGCTCAGTCGGTCCGCTGTCTCGTAGTCTCCGAGAGTGAACATCGCACTTGCCCAGTTTCCCAATGCGCATGCTTCTAGATGTCGATTGCATTCTTTCCTGGAGATTAGGCTTGCTCGTTCGAGATTTCGCGCCGCTAGTTTGGGTAAGCACATTTTCTGAAGGACCGCTCCCAGCACATTATGGGCACGCGCTGTATCAATTCCAACGCTTCCCACAAGCGGGCGCATAAGTGCAAGAATGTCATTGTGAGATCTGTCCAACATCGAGCATGCTAGATCCAGCAGAATACAAGCGGCCTGATTTCCATCGTTACGTTCCACTGCACGTTCGTAGGCGATGCGCAAGCAACTTTCGGCTTCTCCAAGATGCCCGTTGTTGAAGAGTCTAATCCCGATCGCCCTTCTCAATGGGGTTGAGCTTTTCGATAAGGCATCCAGCGGCCTGAATGACTTGATAAGACACTCGGTTTCAGGATCCAATACAAAGCGGTCGGGACGGGGCATGGTGGACCTCAACGCGCTTGAGTTTTGCGACCGATGATCGGCGGGAACGGCTACTTGTTAGTGGCCTCTGCGCAGGCTGTCAACTCGATCCTGCATCAGCAAGAAATACGCCGACCTAAAAAGGTGCACAACAGCGATCCGGACTTGGAAAACCGATTGCAAGTGTCAAGATACCGACGATTCTTTTGTGGAAAACCGATTACAAGAGTCGTCACTCAGCCTGCGACCACTTTTCTAAGTCACCGCTTGACTCGCAGCAACGTCGAACTCCCCCGCCCTGACTGCTTCATCCGCACGTAGCACTGCAGTCCTCGCGATCATCGCTCCGTTATCCGTGCAGTTGATCGGTTGGGGCCATAAAACTCGCGCGCGGTCCCCGATCCGATCACGTAGCGCCGCTCGCAGCGCGTTGTTGCACGCGACACCGCCGGCGAGCAATACGGTGCCGACGCCTTTTTCTTCCGCCGCGCGGGCGGTCTTCTCGACTAGCACTTCGACGACCGCCGCCTGAAACGACGCGCAGACGTCCGTTAGTTGCTCTTGCACACCTTTCGGCCCGGCTTGCTCGACCCACCGGACGACCGCGGTCTTGAGTCCCGAGAACGAGAAGTCGAAATCTTTAACCGCCAACATCGGGCGCGGGAACGGGATCGCGGCGGGGTCGCCCTCGA
>JBFGIA010000058.1:0-15163 GCA_041577935.1 Gemmatimonadota bacterium
CGATTGATCGGGCCCGAACATGCCGCAGTAGTGCAGACCGACATCCCAGGTGAAACCCTCCCGCGAAAACTAATGTGTGAGGCCCCCGAGATTCTGTGCCTGTTCCAGCAGCAGAACCTTGTGGCCGAACCGAGAAAGTGCGGCCGCCGTGGTCATGCCACCCATGACCGATCCAATGACGATGACGTCGTAGATGTTGTCGTTCACGCGAGTCTCCGTTTCTGTTTCTTGACGATTCGTTCAGAGCCTGACACGACACGGAATCGCATGAATTGGCCTCCCTCTGCTTCGCTGAGCCTCTGTCTGAGAGCTGGGCTGATCGCAGTTGCCGGGGTCAACACGCCGGCACGTCGCACCGCGTCCGGCTCGAGCAAGGTGAGCCCAACTTCGGTGAGCATTTTCGAGGTTGCCTGATAGCCTGGATCTCCGACGCCGCTCACTTCGACCACCACAGACGCAGCTCGGTCTTCGGTGGTCGCATGGACCAGCACACGGAAGCTGCCTGCGCGCTGAAGCCATGGCGGGGGACCCTCGCCGGACTTCGGCCGAAGAGGAATGGGATCGCCGACGAGGTAGCCGAACCCACGACTCACGTAGAGCCAACCCGCCCTAATCCAGGCGGTGGTGGCGATCCCTTCTTCGTAGGTGCAAGGCAGGTGCCCATCGAGCGCGAGGGAGCGACGTACGATGCGCGCGTTGATCGGCGCCATGAAGAAGGGGCCACCGAACCGCAGAAGATCTCGATCAAATCGAAACGAATCCCAGCCCGCCACGGTTTCTTCGGAGGATTGGCGCCCGGCCCCTGGTGCAAGGACGTACGGATCGGAGTGGAAGTCGGCGTCGTATGCATCCGACTCACGCACATTCTTTCTCGCTTCCATGGCTAGGCTGGTACCGCCGCTGAAAGACCCGGCGTAGGCCGTGAAAAGCGACTTCACATGGGCGGCGCGCCCGCCCCGTGCCTCGAGCTGCTCGATAGCGAGCTGGGTGCCGAGGTCCGAGGGGATGCTGTCGACGCCAGCGGCGAATACAATCGCGGCGCCGCTCTTCTCGGCCTCCGCGTGAAACTCATCAATCATACGTCGCTGAAACCAGTATTCACCGGAGAGATCGGCATAGTGGTTTCCCGAGCGCGCGCACGCGGCGACAATGTTGTCGGCGTGGCACACGCTAAAAGGCCCCGCGGTGTTCAGGACGACCGTTGCGCTTTCAACCATCGCGGCGACCGAGGATTCCTCCGCAGCCTGGGCAACGATCACTCCCGGCTCGGTTCCCGTCGCGGCCACGGCGTCGCGTAGTTGAGCGAGCTTTGCGGCGTTTCGGCCCGCGATCGCCCAGGTGAAGCGGCCGCTTTCGGCATGCTGGGCCAGGCAGCGAGCGGTGAGGCGACCGGTGAAGCCGGTCGCTCCGTGAAGGATGATATCGTAGGCAGGCATGCGGCCTCCTTTCTTAGCCCCTGCTTGACATGCAGGAGGTCACTGGTTCGAATCCAGTGCCGCCCACGACGACCAACTACGGCAACGCTTGAGGCGTGAGTATACCGCTGGTCGCCGCCTCCTGTGCACCGATTGCTACATGCCTTACGCTGGAAGTTCGCGACAGAACATATGCACATGCCTGCGCCGCTTGTGATGCAACTCATGGGCATTCGTAGCATCGAGACGTATCAGCGATATCAGCAGGTCCACCCGCAGGGGTTGATCGAGGCGTTGGAAGACCGCCGTCCGCTGGAGGCAATCGAGCTATGAGCAGGATTGGCAAACCGAAAATCGTGAGTTCTGGCACTGTAATCTGGCACGCTCTAGCATTGTGCGGCGAGGGTGGGCCAGCTTCCCAAGCTGGACGTCGCCGGTTCGAATCCGGTCGCCCGCTCCACAACACACTTTGACCTCGAAATGCGGTAGCGAGTTAAGAGAAGAGCCCTAAGGTGATGGCGATCGCCAGGCACTCCGCATTGGGCGCTTGACGCCCCAGCGCCGAAGCCTCTAAACTCCTGCCTTCAAGCTCGATCTGAGCTTGGCCTTCCTATCTGTTGTGACTAAAGGCGGTTAGCCGGGCTCTTCGGAGGCGGTTTCGATGGAACAACGACGCCCAACGATGATCATCGCGTGGGCCCTGCTGTTGGCCTTCTTCGTGTGGTCGATCCGCCCGGTGCTGTCGCCGATCGTCCTGTTCCTGGTGCTGGTCTACCTGCTGACGCCGCTGTTTGGGACCGAAGCGTACCGACGATTGGTAATCGCCCTTGGCACGCTCACGGCGCTGTGGCTGGTTCACGTCGCGGGCTCGTTCCTAGCGCCGTTTGTGCTGGGGTTGATTCTGGCCTACGTAGCTGATCCGCTGGTCGACCGGTTGGAGCGTCAGAAGGTCAGCCGCACGTGGGGGGCGGTGGCGGTGGTGGGCTTGGTGGGCCTCGTGATCGCCCTGTCGCTGGTGCTGTTGATACCGATGGTCTTTGAACAGGGGCGTCAGTTCCTGGAGGACCTCCCTGAGATGCTGGCCGGGTTGCAGCGCTGGTACGAAGCGCAAATCCAGGCGCTTGTCGACAGCCCGTTGCCGCTCATCCGCGACATCCAGTTCGAGCGCGCACTGGAGATCGACAGCCGGGACGTGATGGTGTTCGTCAGCGAGCAGATGGGCTCGCTGCAACCGTCTTGGGGTGCAGCGATCGGTCTCGGCCGCGGCGTGCAGACCGCGTTCACGATTTTGGGCTACGCCGTCCTGACGCCGGTATTGACGTTTTACTTGCTGCGCGACTTTCACAGCATCGAGCGGTCAGTAGGACGGTTGGTCCCGCGAGATCACCGTGAGCGAACGCTCTCATTTCTCAATACGTACGACGAGCTTCTGGGTGAGTATCTGCGCGGTCAGTTACTGGTGGCGCTGTTTGTCGGCTTGGCGACCGGGATTGGGTTTTGGATCGTCGGGTTTCCGAACGCCGTGTTGCTAGGTGTCATCGCGGGGGTGTTCAACATCGTACCGTATTTGGGGCTCATCGTGAGCTTGATCCCAGCGCTTTTCATCGCCCTGGTGACAGTGCCGATTTGGATTTCACTCCTCAAGGTGGCGGGGGTGTTCCTGGTGGTGCAGGCGTTTGATGGCTACTTCCTGTCGCCCAAGATCGTCGGCGACCGCGTCGGTCTGCATCCGGTGTGGGTGATGCTGGCGATCATCGCGTTCGGTTCGTTTTTCGGTCTGACTGGGTTGCTGCTCGCGATTCCGCTTGCGGTGCTGATCAAGCTACTGATCGAGAACACACTTGCAGCTTACCAAAAATCTGTTTACTACCGCCAGGCCGACTCAGTCCACGATGAGGAGACGGCATGAGTCTCCCGGTAGTTGCCATTGTTGGCCGCCCGAACGTTGGCAAGTCGACGCTCTTCAACCGGTTCCTCGGCGGGAAGATGGCGATCGTCGACGATCAGCCGGGAGTGACGCGGGATCGCCACACGGCGACCGCCGACTGGAACGGTCGCAAGTTTACGCTGGTCGACACCGGTGGTCTGGTTCCCGAGAGCCAGGAGGGGATGGAGCGCGAAGTCAACGCTCAGATCCAGGCCGCGATCGATGAGGCCGACGTGTGCTTGCTCGTGGTCGACGCGCAGGCGGGCATCGCGGCGACCGATCGCGACGCGGCGATCATGCTCCGCGAGAGCGGGCGACCGGCGATCCTGGCCGTCAACAAGATCGACAGCACGCGCCAGGACGACCTCGTGTACGAGTTTTTCGAGCTCGGCTTGGGTGACCCTCGCGCAGTCTCGGCGCTATCGGGGATGGGCTCGGGTGATTTGCTGGATGCGGTCGTCGCAGCGTTACCGCCAAAGAGCGGTGCGGAGCAGCTGGACCCTGACGAGATCGCGATCGCCGTTTTGGGGAAGCCCAACGTCGGCAAGTCTTCGTTTCTCAATCGATTGCTCGGTGAAGAGCGGTTCATTGTGTCACCGGTGGCAGGTACCACCCGTGACGCGATCGATACGACGATGAAGTACGACGGACGCCAGATCCGGTTGGTCGACACCGCCGGCATCCGGCGCCATGCGGCGCTCGAGGTGGGCCTCGAGTACTACACGTACCTGCGTGCGGTGCGGAGCCTGAACCGGGTGCAGGTGGCGATCGTCATGCTCGACGCCACCGAGTCGTTGTCGCGACAGGACATGCGCATCCTGAACCTGGTCGAGGAGCGGCGCCGGGGCATCGTCGTGTGCGTTAACAAATGGGATCTCGTAGAGAAGGACGAGCGCACCGCCAGCGAGTACGAGAAGGCGTTTTGCGAGCAGGCGCCACGATTGGCGTACGCGCCGATCGTGACGTTGAGCGCACTGACCGGGCAGCGGGTTCGGCGAACGCTCGACGAAGCGATTCGTGTGGCCGACGAATGGCACAAGAAGATTCCCACGCCGGACCTCAATCGCGTGCTCCATGCGGCGACGGCGAGGGTCCAACCGCCGCAGTCCAAGGGCCGGCGCCCGGGGCGCGTGGTTCGGATCCTGTACGGCCATCAGGTCGAGACGGGGCCGCCGCTGATCTTGTTCTACTCGAACGACCCGGCGGCGATTCCAGAGCACTATCGGCGCTACATCGAGCACCAACTCCGAGACGTGTTCGGGTTCGTCGGTGTACCACTCAAGATCTTTTTCCGGAAGGCGACTTCGAAATCTCGCGCCCGGGTTGGCGCTACCGCCGACGACGAACCACGGTGAGCGCGGTCGGGGGGATCGTGTTGGCGTACTTGGCGGGCTCGTTCCCGACCGCGTTTTTGGCTGGCCGGGTACGTGGCGTCGATCTATCGAAGGTCGGCAGCGGCAACTACGGCGCCACCAACGTCTATCGCAATCTCGGTCCGGGGCCCGCACTGGTCGTGCTGGTGGTCGACGTGGCTAAAGGTTTTTTGCCGGTTTGGTTTTTACCGCGATGGTTCGCCAGCGGGATCGAGCCCAGCACCTTCGCTGTGCTGGTCGGTGTCGCGGCGGTGACGGGGCATGTGTTCTCGATTTTTCTGGCGTTCAAGGGTGGTAAGGGGATCGGCACCGCGGCGGGTGTGTTTTTGGCGCTGGCTCCGTTGGCGGCTGGGTTGGCCGCGGTGGCTTGGATCACCGTCGTCGGGTGGCGCCGAATCGTTTCGTTGGCGTCGCTGTGTGCTGCATTGGTGTTGTTGATCGCCGTCTGGGTTTTGCACGCGGGAGGGTTACCGGAGAACTGGCCGCTACTGACCCTGACCACGTTGCTGGCGGTGTTCGTCTTTTGGACCCATCGCGAGAACATTGGACGATTGAAGCGCGGGGAAGAGAAACAGATCCGGCCCACCGATTCGACCGGGGCAGGCGCGGCGTGAGCGATCGGCGGACGATCGCCGTGGTTGGTGCCGGCTCGTGGGGAACGGCGCTGGCGGACCTCTTGGCGCGGAACGGTCACGAAGTCCGGCTATGGGCCCGCGATCCGGACTTGGTAGCGGCGATCCGCGATACCGGTCGCAACCCGCGGTACCTGTCGGAACACGAGTTGAGCTCGGATATCGAGCCGACAAGCGATCTGGAGCATACTGTTGGTGGCGCCGAGTTGGTGGTGTCGGCCATGCCAAGCCATGCGGTGCGCGAGGTCATGAACGAAGCGGCACCGCACATCGCCGATCACGCAATCATCGTCTCGACTTCGAAGGGGATCGAGAACGAGACACTGAAACGAATGACCGAAGTGTTGGGCGAGGTCCTGGGGTCTGGACGTGCGGCTCGTGTATCGGTCTTGTCGGGCCCGTCGTTCGCCGAGGAGGTGTGTCGGGGTTATCCGACTGCGGTGACGTTGGCGGCTGACGACCCGGTGGTGGCGGAGACGGCGCGTGAACCGTTCGCCGGTCCCCGCTTTCGGGTTTACACCTCTGGCGACGTGATTGGGGTCGAGTTGGGTGGGGCGGTCAAGAACATCGTCGCCATCGCGACCGGTATCGCGGACGGTCTCGAGTACGGTCACAACGCCCGCGCGGCACTCATCACGCGGGGGTTGGCCGAGATCTCACGGCTCGGAATGTCGCTGGGCGGCGAACGTTTGACCTTCATGGGACTGGCCGGTCTCGGCGACCTGGTGCTGACTTGCACCGGCGAGTTGTCTCGCAACCGGACCGTCGGCGTACGGCTCGGTCGTGGCGAGACGCTGGAGCAGGTCCTGGCCGACATGCGGATGGTCGCTGAAGGGGTGCGCACGACCCGCTCGGTGCACGACCTCGCGTTGCGCACCGAGGTCCAGATGCCGATCGCTAATCACGTCTACGAAATGTTGTACGAGGCCAAGAGCCCACCCGTCGTGGTAGAGGAGCTCATGGCGAGAGAACTGAAGCCCGAGTTCGAGCGGAGGTAAGACGATGGCGTTGAACCCGATTGCGAAGAAGGAGTATTACTCGATCGGGGAGGTGTGCGAGATCACCGGTCTGAAACCACACGTCCTGAGGTACTGGGAAACCCAGTTCAAGGGGTTGGCGCCGGTCAAGAATCGGGCCGGCAACCGCGCCTACCGCAAACGTGAGATCGAGATGGTACAGCTCGTAAAGGAGCTGTTGTACGACAAGAAGTACACCATCGAGGGTGCGCGTCAGCGGTTGGCGGAGATGCGCAAAGGCAGCGGTCAGCTATCGGTCGAGCTCGAGGAGGCGCGCGTCAAAGACACTTTCGAGACGCTGGCCCGCGATCTCGGGGCGCTGGTCGATTACGTTGATGCATTTCATCGTGGCGACGCCGAACCGGGTGAGGGCAACGGCGAGTAAAGGAGGGACGGGTTGAATCAAGAAGCCACATCTGTAAGCGAACGCCGGGAAATGGCGTCATCGAGTGGGCTCCGGTTCCCGGGTGGTTTGGCGGCTGACATCGAAGGTCGGCTGGCGATCTCGGACACCGGTAATCACCGCATCGTATTCGGTCACGTGGTGGGCGATTCGTTCGAAGTCCAGAAGGTGATCGGCGGCACGGAGGCTGGGTTCGCCGACGGCTCGATCAGCGAGGCGGCGTTCAATGAGCCCCAGGGTTTGGCGCTTTCGGGGGATATGCTGATCGTCGCCGATCGCGGAAACCACGCCGTGCGGATGGTCGACCTCGCCTCGGATGAGGTCGCGACGATGGCCGGTACAGGGGAGCTTGCGGGTCACGCGATCGCACCCGGCAATGCACTCGATACATCGCTGCGTTCGCCGTGGGACGTGCTGCTCTGGAACTACGACTTGTTTATCGCCATGCCCGGATCGCACCAGATCTGGCGGCTCGATCTCAAGTCGGGGCAGTTGGCGCCGCATGCCGGATCGGGGGCCGAAGACATCACCGACGGGCCGCCCGAGACGGCGGCGCTGGCCCAACCGATGGCGCTGGCGACCGATGGCGAGCAGCTGTTCTTTGTTGACGTCGAGTCGTCTGGTGTGCGAACGGTTGGGTTCGAGCCCGGCTCCGAAGTGACGACCTTGGTCGGGGCGGGCTCGTTCGCCGGTTTGGTGTGGGGCCAGGGCGTCCATCGGTTGTGGATCGCCGACACGTACAATCACAAGCTCAAGATGCTGGAACCCGGTACCCGGACGGTCGAGACGGTGGAGCCGTTCGAAGCCGAGCTCGACGAGCCGATGGGCTTGGCCTCGGCTGGCCACATGGTGTACGTGGCCGACACGAACCAGCATCGGATTCTGCGCGTCGACCAGATCGACAAGCGGGTGGTCGAGTTGGAGCCCGAAGGGTTGGGCGACTGAACGAGCGAGCAGTAAAATTGTCTAATCTTGGAACTTCAACGGAGGACGGCATGGCACTGAGAATCAACGACACGGCTCCCGACTTCACGGCCGATACGACCGACGGGAAAATCAATTTCCATGAGTGGATCGGCGATAGTTGGGCCATCCTTTTCTCGCATCCCAAGGACTTCACGCCCGTCTGCACGACCGAGCTCGGCGCTGTAGCCGGTCTCAAGAGCGAGTTCGACAGGCGCAACTGCAAGATCATCGGTATCAGCGTCGACGGCGTCAGCGATCACGAAGCATGGTCGAAGGACATCGAGGCGTCTCAGGGACACGCGGTCAATTACCCGCTGATCGGCGACCCTGACCTCAAAGTCGTGAAGGCCTACGACATGCTGCCGGCCGACTCAGGCGACACATCCGAGGGACGCACACCGATGGACAACGCCACAGCGCGTTCGGTGTTCGTGATCGGACCGGACAAGAAGATCAAGGCGACCCTCACCTATCCGATGAGCACCGGTCTCAACTTCGCCGAGATCCTGAGGCTGCTGGACTCGTGTCAGCTGACGGCGGAAAAGCAGCTCGCGACCCCGGCCAACTGGGAGATGGGCGGTGACGTCATCATCGCGCCGGCGGTGTCAGACGAAGAGGCCAAGGCGCGTTTCCCGGAAGGTTGGGAGCAGCCGCTGCCGTATATTCGGGTGGTCAAGCAGCCTGTTTAGTTGGTGTAGTCGGATCAGACGCGGGCCTACTCTGCTGGGAGAGAAGGCTCGCCACCTTCAGAGCGGACGACGATGTCGCGCCGCGGGAACGGGTTTTCGATCCCGTGCTGGTCGAACTTCTTTTTACCTGATCGCCGATCGCATCGCCGATCGCCCGCCGGTCACGCGCCTCGCGAATCCAAACCCGCAATTCCAGATCGATCGATGACTCGCCGAACTTGCGGGTGATTACGGCTGGCTCGGGGGTCGCCTTGACGCCGTCGGTCGATTTGGCGACCTCGATGATCAGCTCTTTGGCCTTCTCCGCATCCGCATTGTAGGCGATCCCGATCGGGATCCGCAGCCGAATGTGCGATCCGGACGCGGTGTAGTTGATGATGTCGCGGCGCATGATCTCGTTGTTTGGCACCACGATGATAAGGTTGTCGGGGTTTCGGATCTTGGTCGCGCGGAGACCGATCTCGATCACGTCGCCCCAACTGCCGGTCTCGGTCGGAGCATTCCACAGCTCGATTCGGTCACCCACCTGAAACGGGCGGTCGATGATCAGGAGCAGCCCGGCGATCAGGTTGGATAGGGTGTCTTTCGCCGCCAGTGAGACGCCCAAGCCGAGAACGCCCGCTCCAGCCAGGACCGGCGTGATATCGATGCCGAGAAATGTCAGTGCGATCAGAATGCCCAGGCCAACCACGAGCCCACGCACGATACGGTTGAGCAACGGGAGCGCGGTGTCGTCGAGGCGGCTATCGGTCTTTGGCGCCACGCGCTCTTCGAACACTCGTAGCGCGCTCGAGACGAAGCCACTGATCGGAAGCGAGAGCGCAACGATCCAGACCGCTCCGATCGTGCGCGACATGTGACCCAGCTCCCAGATCTGGGCCAACCGCCAGGCGCCCCAGAAGACGATCGATATCAACACCAACCGACGAATGACCTGCACCACTAGATCGTCGATATCAGTCTTGGTGCGCGAGGTCAGGCGGCGTTCGACCCGCCTCAGGATCCACCGCGCAGCCAGCCAAACGACGAGTACGAGAAGGAGCTGACCGATGGAGACGACGAGTCGCGGGGCGGCGAACGCCCACGCCGAGTCGAGCCAGCCTTGAAAGTCGAACTGTCCGAGGTCGAACCCCAAGAACTCCATTGGCAAGGACGATAACAGACTGACTTGATTCTTGTCGACCGGTTGGTGAGTGGACGATAGCTTGGCGACTTCTCCAGCGTTCGACCGGGACGAGACGAGATGACAGACCCGACCCAACCCGTGGGCAAGCTGGGCGGCGCGATGAAGGTCGCGCTTGCGATCGCGGCGCTTCACGCCGCGAACGATGCATACACAGCGTTCGTACACCCGCTCTTGCCGCGTCTTATGACGAAGCTCGACATGTCGATCGCGGCCGCAGCGGGGGCGACGATGGCGCTGTCGATCGCGGCGTCGCTAGCGCAACCGGTGCTGGGCCACGTCTCCGATCGACGCGGCCGGCGACTGATGATCGTGGCCGGGCCCATCGTGAGCGGGGTCTTCCTGTCGATGATCGGTTGGGCACCGACGTTTGGCATCTTGCTGTTGTTGCTCATCGCCGGTGGACTCGGTGGCGCGGCGTTTCACCCGCCAGCGGTGGCGGTCGCAGCGCACGTGACCGGGGGGCGGGGGAGCGGGATGCGGCACGCCGTCTTCTCGTCGGGTGGTACCGTCGGCTACGCCTTGGGCCCCTTGATCGCGGTGTGGGTTGTGGCGTGGCTCGGTTTCCGCGGGTTGTGGGTGGCGGCGATCCCGGTCGTGATTCTGGCGATCGTCCTGTATCCGGTCATACCGAGCGGGAACAATCTTGTCCCCGCCGGTCCCGCGCTGACCGCGGGCCGGTTGGCTCGGTCACTGCGCGGGCCGCTCGGGCTCCTGTTCGGAGTGAGCGCGATCGCTGCGTTCTTTCAGCGCGTGTTCCTGACGATGGCGCCGATCGCCAACGCGGCGGCGGGCCGATCGGAAATGTCTGGGGCGTACGCGTTGTCGTTGTACCTGGCGGCACAAGCCGTCGGCTCGCTGACCGGTGGTTACCTGACCGACCGCATGGATCGTCGTTGGTTACTGGCGGGGCTCACAATGATCGCCTTGCCAACGCATTTTTTTGCTTTCTGGTTTACGCCCGGCAGTGCGCCGGCGCTGGTCTCCATGGCGTTGGCCGGTTTCGCGAACATGTCGGTCCTGCCGCCGATCGTTGTTATCGCACAGGAGATTCGGCCCGACCGTGCCGCGCTGTACTCGGGTATTGTCATGGGTCTGGCATGGGCGGTGGGATCGGTGGCGGTCATAGGTGCGGGCGTGCTCGGTGACGCGATCGGGGCCCGCGAGTCGGCGCTGGCGATCACCCCGATCATGTTCATCGCAACGTTGCTGGCGATCCACCCAGCGCTGAAGCGTCACGGCCGGCCAATTGAAGTAGTATCTCATGTGGAATGAGGTAAGTTGAAGGACAGGAGGATATAAGAAATGCGACACAAGCTCGCCGGGGCGCTTTCAACCGCGCTTGTTTTCATTGCGATCGCCGCCCCAGCGCGCGGTCAGACCCCACCGCTGGAGTACCACATCGATCTAGGAGACCCCTCGGAGGACCTGTTCCATGTCCGACTGACGATCGATGGTCTCGGATCCGACAACGATGTGTACCAATTCGCTTCCACTGCGCCGGGGACCTATCAGGTGATGGATGTGGGCCGCTTCGTGAGATCGTTCGATGCGTTCGACGCGGCCGGCGAATCGCTGGCGACGGAACAGGTGAACGTCAATCAATGGCGCATCGGCGAGCCATCGCGGGTACGCTCGATCGAGTACTCGATCGCTGAGACGTGGGACACCCCAGTCGAGACCCATCCGATCTATCCGATGGCGGGGACATCGATCGAATCGAACCATGTTCTGTTCAACCCACACGCGGTGGTCGGTTTCCCGGCTGGTCTTCAGGACGCCCCGGTTCACGTCCATTTCGAGTATCCCGACGCGTGGCAGGTCGGTACGGCGCTCCAGCGAGCCGACGACGGCGGCTTTGCAGCCGACGACTACGACCATCTGGTCGATTCGCCGATCCTGTTCGGGGAGTTGACCGTCGCCACCACGGAGGTTGGGGGTGCCGCGGTCGAGATCTACACGTACTCGAAGAGTGGCGGCGTTCGGTCCGAGCAGCTGCTGGGGTCGATGAGCGAGATACTGGAATCAGCCGGTGAGTTTTTGGGTGAGCTGCCGGTTGATCGTTATGTGTTCTTGTTCCACTTCGAGTGGGCCGGTCAGACTGCCGGGGCGTGGGAACACTCGTACAGCTCGGAGTATGTGTTGCCGGACATCCCGTTCTCCGAGCGCGCGGGCGCGTTTATCGCCGATATCGCGGCGCACGAGTTCCTGCACATCATCACCCCGCTCAACATCCACAGCGAGATCATCGAGCGCTTCAACTTCGAAGAGCCCGTTCCGTCTGCGCACCTGTGGTTGTATGAAGGCGTCACCGAGTGGGGCGCCCACGCGATGCAGCTGCAGTCGGGGATCAACTCGATCGAGGAGCACCTCCAAGTCATCGCCGGCAAGATCCAGGCGGACCGACAGTTCCGGGCCGACTACAGCCTTGAGCAGCTGTCTCTCACGTCGTACAGCGAGGAAGGCCAGCGCCAGTTTCCGAATGTCTACCAGCGGGGGGCGCTGGTTGGGGAGCTGCTCGACATCCTGTTGCTCGACCTGTCTGATGGTGAGCGTGGATTGCAAGAGTTGCTTCAGAAGCTCATGTGGTACTACGGTAAGGGTCGAGCGTTTCCCGATTGCGGGTTCTACGACGTGGTGGCAGCAATGACCTATCCTGAGATTCTGGAGTTCTTCGAGCGCTATGTGAGGCACGCCGAGCCACTTCCGATTGGTGAGTACTACACTAAGCTGGGGATCGACGCGGTGACTGATAGTGGGGGGCAGGTCGTCGGGTTCGAGCTTCAAGCCGACGCCGACGAGCGCCAGCTGATACTTCGCCGAGCCTGGAGTGGGGGCGAGTGAGCGATCCGTTGGTTCAGATCGCGGGCGTGCCGGCGACCGAGTGCAACGAGCCCAAACAGGGGCTCCTCGTCGCTCCCGAGTTCCCGGCCAGCTTCTGGAGTTATCGGCACATCATGCGGATGGTCGGTCGCAAGGCCGCGTTCCCGCCGTTGGGTTTGATCACTTTTGCCGCGATGATGCCCGACAACTGGTCGTTCGAGTTGATCGATCTCAACGTCGAGCGGGTACCGGATGCGGAGCTGCGTGCACGGATCGACGCTGCCGACGCTGTGTTTACGAGTGCGATGTCGGTTCAGAAGCCCTCGCTCGTCGAGATCATGGATGGACCCGCAAAGGGCTTGGACACACCATGGGTGATCGGCGGGCCGTACCCGTCGAGTTTTCGGGATCATCTGCTTGAACCGGAAACCCCATCCGATGAGATCCTGCACCGCGGTCTTGATGTGTTGGTCTGGGGCGAGGGAGGCCAGTGGGTCGAAACGATCAATCGCATCCTGCATCACCCCGAGGGTCGTCGCCACTCGAACGGACGGCCTGTCTTGCTCATCCCGGAGGCGATCGCCAAGCAACCCCCGGGGTCGCGTAAGATCCTGAACGACCGCTCGATCTTCAAAGAGCTGGATTACACGCCGCCGCCCAGATGGGATCTCCTCGACATCCGCGACTATCGCGCGCTCATGATGCAAACCACCGTTGGATGCCGCTTCCGATGCGACTTTTGCGACATCATCCAGTTCAATGGAGGCTTCACCCGGCCTAAGACGCTCGAATCAGTTCGTGAAGAACTGGAGATACTGTATGGGCTCGGGTACCGCGGCGGGATCTTCACCGTCGACGACAACTTCGTCGGCAACCCGCAGGCGATCGAAGTGATCCTACGCGAGATGATCGAGTTCCAACGCGAGCACGACTACCCGTTCTCGTTCTACACGCAGGCGAGCCTAGATCTGGGCGCACCCAAGCTGGCGCACTTGCTGCCCCTGATGCAGCAGGCCGGTTTTGGCGAGGTGTTCCTCGGGATCGAGAACCCCGATCCGGTCGCGCTCAAGGGGATGAACAAGAAACAGAACGTCAAGGTCGATATCGCCCAGACCGTAGCCAAGATCCAACGCGCCGGAATCGAAGTCATGGCGGGCTTCATTTTTGGCGGCGACGAGGATACGATCGAGACCGGTGAGGCGATCGCGACGTTCGCCAAAGACGCCGCTATTCCAACCGCCATGGCGGGAATGCTGACACCGATCCCGCATACCCCGCTGACCGAACGGCTCCGCAGCGAAGGGCGGCTACGGGAAGCCGAATTCTCGGGTAACAACACCAACGACGATGTGCAGTTCATCCCGCTCAAGATGACTCCTGAAGAGATGCAGACGGGGTATCATGCGATGCTGGAGACGCTGTTCAGCCCGGGCGAGATGTACCAGCGTGCGGCGCTGCTACTGGAGCGGCTGAATCCACACATCTTCCGGGGCGGGTTCTTGAGACGGTCGGACCTCAGGGCGGCTTTTCACTCGGTTTGGCGACAGGGCGTTGTGAGCAAGCGACGCGTGCGATACTTCGGTCTGTTGCTGAAGGCGATACGACTCGATTTCGCTCGCTTCCGAGAGGCCAAGAGGGTGACGTCCGAGATGAATCATCGGTTGCGTGCGTTGGGCGATCGAGCCCACGCATCACTGACCGATAACGACATTCAGTCGCTGTCGGTGTTGGTCGATCGTGCGCACGACGCGATCGTGCGCTCGGATCCCAGCCGTAAGCTGGATGAGGTCACAGAATGGGTGACACGGCAGAGGGAGAAGATCGAGGCCCGTTCACCGAGCGCGGACGACATGCGGTCGTTGTACCGCTGGGGTCGCGAGCACGCCCTCCACCACCGCCGCGTGCATCGCTTCCCGGGTGCCTATCTCGTCAAGGCGTTCGAGCTCTCCATCAAGGGGCTGCATTACGAGCGCGTGATGCAAGGGATCTCACGCGGAAATCGGTCGCCTTCGCTCTAAACGACGTCGCGGTTCAGCGGCGCCCGAACTGCTGACCAAAGAAATCGCTTTCATTCCACGTCGGCCGTTCGGTCTCGTTGGCGATGCGTACGCCGGTCCGGTATGAAAGCCGCGTAAACGCCACTCCGACGTCCCAGTGGATCGGCTGGCTGAGGTCGTCGCTCGGTCGGTGGTACCGCGTGCCGATCCACTTGAGGACCTCCTGGCGTCCGTCGATCGACGGATCGGTGCTCTCAAACGCGTTGACGATCGCCACCGCCGGCACGCCTTTCTTGACGAACGCGTACTGGTCGCTGCGGATGAAAAAGTTTTGCTCGGGCATCGGGTCGGGGAGGATCTCGGCACTCAGCTCGCGGGCCACCTCGACGACCAGGTCGCCGAGCGAAGAGTGGGGGCTGCCGATGGCGTGAAAGTCTTTCGACGGAAACGCCATAATGTTCCCATCCATGTTGATGTTGGCGACGATCTGGTCGATCGGAATCGATGGGTGGTGGACGAAGTAGTCAGCGCCGAGCAACCCCTTTTCCTCGGCGGCCGTGCCGATAAACAAGATCGACCGTGCGGGTTTCTCGGGACGCTCCGAGAACGCGCGAGCGACCTCGAGTAGGGCGGCCACGCCAGCCGCGTTGTCGAACACACCGTTGTTGATCGAGTCGGCGTCGATCGGTGCGGTGATTCCGATATGATCGACGTGCGCGGTGTAGGCGACGTGTTCGTC
>JBFGIA010000059.1:0-14546 GCA_041577935.1 Gemmatimonadota bacterium
CCACGGAGAAGACCTCCGGCCGGGTCATCGTGAGGTGGATCGCCCCGTAGCCGCCCATCGAGTGGCCGGCGACGGCCCGAGCCTCGCGCCGCGCGTCGGTTCGGTATTGCTGGTCGACGTAGGCCGTTAGCTCGTCGGCGATGAACTCGGCCCAGCGGCCGCTTACCGGGGAGTCGCGGTAGAAGCCGCCCCCCAAATGGTTGCCACCGTCGGGCATGACGACCAGCACATGTGGAAAACGGCCGCTCTCGATCATGCGGTCGAGCATCGCCGGAATGTCGTAGTAATCGATCCACATGTCGGGGCTGTCGAAGATGCCGTGCAGCAGGTAGACGACCGGGTAGCGTTGGTCCGTGTCTGCATCGTACCCCGGGGGTACATAGACGAGCGCGCGCTTCTCGGCCGCGTCGCCGATCAGATTTTCAGCCAGCGACGGTGCGTCAACGACGTGAGCGTCGACTCGCGACCCGACCGCCGTAGCGACCTGCGCGTGGGCTGTCACGACTACACCCAGCGCGAACGCCGCGGCCAGGGTCAGCGATGTCAGACACCGGGGGCAGGTCGATAACATGGTGGCTCCTACGCAGGCTGGCGCGGGAGAGTTTCAAGCCGCTCGCTGGCGGAGTAGCGGGGCGCGGTCCGGGCGCGCAACCGACAGCACCGGGTGGCCACGCTTCGCAACGAGGACCGGACGCCGGGCTACGCGACGGTCGACGTGAGGGGTGGTGTCTCGCTCTACGGGGGGCTTGAAATCCGCGTGGGAGTCGGTGCCCGAGCCCGGGCGGACGGCGTACCTGGACGTGACGTACTCGTTCTAGGTCAGCGATACCGGGACAGGCTGACCCCCACCACGATCGCAACGGCGCCCAGCAATTGAGGCCCGTTCGGGACTTCGCCGATGGTCAGCCAGGCGATCGCCAGGGCGACGATCGGGATGGTGTTCGAGTAAAGCGCGGTGCGGGTGCTCCCCATGTGGCGCACGCCGTAGTACCAGAGTAGGTAAGCGACGGCGATCGAGAGAGCCCCGCTATACAGGAGTCCGGCCCAGGACGCCCACCGAATGCTGGTCCACGACTGGCTCGATAGCGATGGGGAGCTGACGAGGAGTAACCCGATCGTCCCGATCCACAGGGTCACCGAGGTCACCGGCAGCGCGCCGTAGCGGCGGACGAGCGGGCTCGAGCCCACGGTATAGAGCGACCAGCCGATTGCGGCGGCCACCATAAGCAGGTCGCCGCGGACCGTGGCCTGGCCGAACTCGACGCGTGCGCTCCCCCATACGATGAGGCCTACGCCGGCCAATGAGAGCGCGACACCGAGCCATGTCTTGGTGCTCAGCCGCTCGTGTCCCAGCCATGAAGAGAGAACCGCTACGTATGCCGGAACGGTGCCCAGGATGAGCGCCGAGTTCCCGGCAAGTGTGCCGTCGATCCCGAGAATGAACAGCACTTGGTACGCCGTGTTGCCGAGCACCCCGAGGCCGACCAGTGCCAGCCACTCCGAGCGTCCGAACCGTGGCAACCCACCGGTGTGCCGCAAGAAGAGCAGCATTAGCGCCGAAGCCAGAACGAAGCGCGTCGCGTTGAATGCGAGCGGCTCGAAGTCGATCAGCGCCGCCTTGACGACTGAAAAGTTGGCGGCCCAGATCAGGACCAGCGCCCACATCGCAAGCTCAGCACGGTCCGGGGCGGGGTGGTGAATTGCGCTCACAGCGGATTAGGTTACTGAACCCCAGCTCAACTGACCGCCAATACAGGAGGGATGTCGATGGCCAACGGCGCAAGTCGAAAGAGCCTGTTCGAGCGTTTTCTGAGTCTCTTCACCGATGTGCGACCCGGCGAGGGTGTGCTGATCCTGCTCATGGCGCTCGACATCTTCCTGCTGCTGACCAGCTACTACCTGATCAAGCCAGTTCGCGAGGCGTTGATCTTGGCCGAGGGCGGGGCCGAGGCCAAGAGTTACCTGGTCGCCGCGATGGCGGTACTGCTGTTCTTCTTGGTCGGCGCCTACGCCAAGCTCGTCTCACGCTACGAGCGTACGCGGTTGATCACCGTTGTGACAGCATTCTTTATCGCCTGTCTGGTCGTTTTCTGGGCGCTCAGCCGAGCCGGCGTTCCGTACCTGGGCTACGCTTTTTTTATCTGGGTCGGGATCTTCAGCGTGATGGTCGTGGCCCAGTTCTGGTCGTACGCCAACGACGTCTACAACAATGAAGCTGGGAAACGGCTCTTCCCGCTGGTCGCATTCGGGGGTTCGTTTGGCGCGTTTGCCGGGGCCGGGATCGCCGAGCGACTGCTCGACTACTTCAGCGTGTTCGAGATGCTGCTTTGGGCCGCGGCCGTGCTCGGGGTGTGCATTGGTCTGACGATCGTGATCTCGCGGCGGGTATGGGGTAAGGCCGCCCTCCAGGCCCGGCAACGGGAGCTGACCGCCAAGCACACGACCAGGGCAGAAAAGGACAAACCGACGGAGAAGGAGAGTCTGGGGTTCGACCTGCTGCTCAAGCATCGGTATCTGGGGTACATCGCTCTATTGATCCTCCTGCTCAACCTGGTCAACACGACGGGTGAGTACATCCTCGGCAAGTTGGTCGAGAACTACGGGGCCGAGCGCACGGAGCAGGTGGCGGCCGAGGCGACGCAGGCTGGCGTGACGCTGTCGTTCGGAAACCGAGACTTCGGCGATCCGGCCAACGCTGACAATCAGCGCGAATACAGACGGTCCGTGATCGGATCGTTCTACGCCAACTTCTTCCTGTGGGTCAATCTGCTGGGGATGTTCATGCAGCTCTTCATCGTCAGCCGGTTGGTCAAGTATGGCGGCGTTCGAGCCGGTCTCTTGTGGCTGCCCATTGTGGCGCTAGGTACGTACGCGGTCATCTTTTTCTTGCCGGCGATCCGGTTTGCTCGGCTCGGCAAGACGTTCGAGAACGCCTCGGACTACTCGATCAACAAGACCACGATGCAGATGCTGTTCCTGCCGACCTCGCGCGACATCAAGTACAAGGCGAAGCAGGTGATCGACAGCTTCTTCCACCGCATCGGCGATGTGTTTTCGGCGATCATCGTGTTCTTGGGAACGTCGGTGTTCGTGTTCGGGCCGCGCGGGTTTGCGGTCTTCAACCTCGTCGTGATCGGGGTGTGGCTGGTTGTCGTGCTGCAGATCGTGCGTGAGCACAAAGCGATCGAAGCCGGTCAGCGACCCGAGATCACCGGTGCCGAAGAACAGGCACCGGCAGCGGCGTAGGTTCGAGAAAAAGCGCCTACTGTAGCATTTCGCCGAACACGATCTCCTCGGCGGCGAGCACGAACGCCGTGGGTGGGAGTTCGCGCGTCTTCCCGATCATCTGCGTGTAGTACTCGAGGAAGTCGTCGCCGGGCTCTTGGAAGCCAAGCATGACCAGGTCGGCGTTCTGCGAGCTCTCGCGCAGGATTTCCTCGAACGGACGGCCATTTCCAACCAACACTTCTGAGGTCGCGCCGGTCCGAATCTGACGCGTGATCTTCTCCAGGTTGTTGCGGGCCCCCTGCGCGGCGGCGTCGTTCGGAGCGACCATCTTCAGCCGCACCTCGGCGCCCCTCCATGCGAGGCTGGTTTGCAGCAGGTAGGCCAGAATCACCATCAGCCCACCGTTTCTCCTCAGTCCGCCCCACCACACGTCGATTCGCCGGTACATGCCGTAGCCGCGGTTCTGGGGATCACGAACGATCACCACGTTGCGCTTTGCTTCGTGGAAGTGGGTGATCATCTTGCAGTATCGATCACGTTGGAGCGGATCGGCGATGTCCCCGACCATGATCGTGTTTGGTACCAGTGGTCCGAGCCCGTAAGCCTCTACCAACCGCTCGGCGCCCTCGAAATGGTTTGGCGCCGGGATGACCCGAACCAACGCTTGCACCCCTTGGCGAGCCAAGTATTCGTGGATGTTGACCGACATCGCCCGCCGACGATCCGCCGGTGTGGAGTCGACCGGCACGACGGTCGCCACCGTCATGAGCGCCTTGTTGTGGGTGATCGCGTTGGCCAGATCGATCAGGCGCCAGCGTCGCTTGGGCGAACCTGAGAAGACGAGGATGTGCGGGCGCCAGTTCTTGGGGCTCGGTTGTTCAGCCGGCGCGCCGATTCGCAATAGGCCGGCACGCGCGACCGCCATCCAGATGCCGCGGCGGACGTCACCCCAAGTCGCCTTGAGATCGCGGCGCTCCAGCCAGATAAAGACCGTGATCACGAACACCGCTGCGACAAACGTCGCCAACGCGTTGATCAGCACCATGACGACGATGCATCCGATGGCGCCCCACAGTGATAGCGACCAGTGCGTCTTGAAAACCGGGCGGAACGAGGGGTTTCCGATAAAGCGTTCGATGCCGGCCGCAACATTCAAGACGCCATAGGTCGTCAGGAAGAACATCGTCAGGATCGGCGCAATCACGTTCAAGTTGCCGAAGTAGACGGCGATGAGCGCTAGTGCCAGCGTGAGAGCGGTCGCCGCCCGCGGTTCGTCGTCGGGGCCGCTGCCACGGCCGAGATAGCGGAACGGGCGCGGGAGAATGCCGTCGCGCGCGAGCGCCTGAAGGACCCGGGGCGCGCCGAGTATGCTGCCCACAGCACTCGAAAGCGCCGCCCCCCAGAGTCCGAGCAAGATGGCGTCCCCCCACAATGAAACTCGGCGCATGACGAGCGGATCTTCGACCAGCGTGACCGGGTCGACTCGGCTGGCGAGGATGACCGGGATCGTCATGTAGATGAACCATCCGGCACCGATGGCGGCCAAGGTGCCCTTGGGGATCGATCTGGCCGGGTCCTTTAGATCGCCCGACATGTTGACGCCCGCCATGATGCCGGTTACGGCCGGGAAGAAGACCGCGAAGACGACCCAAAAATCCTCGCGCGGTTGGGTGGGCGCATCCCACATCGCGGTCGGTGCTTCCGGCAACGGACTCCCGAACGCCAGCGAGAACAGCGACAACGCGATCAGGATCATAACGACGTACTGGGCGCGGATCGCCGCCCGAGCCGAGGTCAGTGCCAGGACGGCGACAAATAGCGTTGCTACCACACCGACCGAACGCGGATCCAAGATCGGGAAGATGCCGACCAGGCTCTCCGCGAACCCGACGGTATAGAGCGCCACCGAGAGAGCTTGCGCGAGATACAGGGGGATTCCCACCGCACCGCCGGCTTCGATGCCGAGCGAACGGCTGATCATGTAGTAAGCGCCGCCTGTCTTGACGGGCTGATCGGTGGCGATGGCGGCGATCGAGAGCGCCGTGAGATAGGTGATCAACGTCGCCAGGGTCACGATCCCGAGGGTCGCCGTGAGCCCGACGTTGCCGACCACCCACCCCGACCGCAGATACATGAGGACGCCGAGAATCGTGAGTAGCGACGGCGTGAAGACCCCCGAGAATGTACCTAGTCCACGCTCCTCCGGAGCTTTGCTCCGGGTGGGCTCAAGGGTCGGACGTCGGAGGGGAAGTGAGATCATGCCTGGTCGCCGGGCATATCGGTCACTAGCTAGGTTCGGTTCTCATGCCAGAGTCGGAACGAACGCAAGAAGCGATCCTCTTTCTCTGTGTCGCCAACTCGGCCCGCAGCCAGATGGCCGAAGGGCTGGCGCGATCGATGATCGATGACGGCCTTGAGATCTATAGTGCCGGTTCCAAGCCAACTATGGTAAACCCGCTCGCAATCAACGTCATGGCCGAGATCGGGATCGATCTGTCGACGCACGAGTCGAAATCGATCGATGACGTACCGCTAGACCGCGTCGGTACCATTGTGACTCTGTGCACGGAAGAGGTTTGCCCGGTATTGCCAGGAGTCGAGACCTACCACTGGCCACTCCCGGACCCGGCCGCAGTGACGGGAGATGAAAGCGATCGTCTGGCTGCATTCCGCGCCGTGCGCGAAGAGATCCGCACCCGGTTGGAGGCATCGCTTTCAGTGCTTACCGGAAACGCGGAATCCAGCGGGGCGTAGAGTCGAGGTACCGTTCGTAGCTCGATCCAAACCGGCGCTTGAGCCCGGGCTCCTCGTAAAGAGTAACAAATAGGTGCATAAAGAGTGAGAGCGCGGCCGTAAGCGCAATCATTGCTGGCGAACGGTTGGCAAGACCGAACCCGAACAGAAGCGTCAGCCCGCCGATATACATCGGATTTCGCGTCCAACGGTAGGGACCGCCGGCGACGAAGTCGCGCGGCGGATCGAACAACGCCGGTGTACCGTGGCCACGGATGACGAACGTGCCGATACAAACCAGCCCCAGCGTTGCTCCGGCGACCATCAGCACGACACCGGGCAGCCAGGTCCACCCTGGCAGTGGCCCGCCGAGCTGAGGGTCGAACCCTCGAGATTGCAAGGCGATCCAGCCGTACGCGAGAACGAACGCGGACGCGTAGACCAGGGACCTGAGTGCGATAAAAAGCGAGCCCACCGTTCCACAGTCTTATTCGCCCGCTACACCGCCGGCAACCGTGTGGGCGGAGAGGGGTGGTTGCCGCCGGCCGCAACGTTGTCTAGGGTGTAGAGCGCGTTCGGCCCGGTTCCTGCTTGTTTGGCAATCGGCCCTCGACCGGCGAGGGTCCATTGTAGCCAATCGCATCAGAAAGGACTGCACGAAGCGTGTTTTGTCACCCGATTATCTCATTGCGCGGATCACTCGCGCTGGCGTTCGCGCTGCTGCTGGGACCGGCGGTGCTGTCGGCACAGCAGCTCAATCCTTTCGACGAGCCCGAACCAGTGGAAGACCCGCTCCCGCTGGCGATCGGCAACGCTTGGACCTACACCGGTGACGTCTGGTGGGCGCCACCCAACTCGCGAACGGTGTATCGCGAGAACGTCAAGTGGAAGATGGAGATCACCGATATCGTCGAGCGCGACGGACTCCGTGCGGCGGCGATCAAGGGTCATCCGCAAGACTTGATGTTGTACGAAGAGGGCCGGGAGCAAGGCGACTACCTGTTGATCGCGACCGACAGCGGCAAGTACTACTTGCTGGATGGAGAGCGCGCCACGGCGGCGCTCGATCAGGTTCGGGATCCGAGCAACCCGCTGATCGACCTGGTCGGTGACCCCGATCTGGTCCTCGATCTACCGCTCTTCGTGGGCAAGCGTTTCTGCTCGGCCAAGGAGCTGCTGCGGCCCGACAAACTCAACTGTTGGACGGTGTCCGACGAACAGATCACGACACTGCCCGGCGTCGCCGGTGTGATCGCGAACGAGGAGACGACGTCGTTCTTGCTGACGCACCGTACCAAGGCCAATCACGCGATCTGGAACTTCGTCCCCGGGGTCGGGTTCACGTCGTTCTCGTTCGGAACGCGTGGTGAGCCGTCGGCGGTCGAGCTCGTGCTGTTCAAAGTCGAGCTCCAGTCCGACGAGAACGATTCGATGCGGGCAGAGGCCGCCGGCGAATCGGCCGCCGGGCCGACGACCACCCCGCCTCAGTAGGGGGAAATTCCCACCCCCTACCAGGGGTAAAACCCCACTCCCAGGCAACTCGTTAAGCGCTAGATTCATGGCGCTCGGGTACCAATCCACATCTCATACGAGGATCAGGAGCGGGGATGAACATCGACGATTTCATGGAGTGGGTCGTGCAGCGCAGTGACGCCGAGCCAGAGTTCCACCAGGCGGTGCGGGAGTTCGCCGAGACGGTGATCCCGTTCGTCAACGAACACCCGAAGTACAGCAAAGTCCGCATCCTGGAACGCATGACCGAGCCGGATCGGGTCATCATCTTCCGCGTCGCGTGGGAGTCAGACGACGGCGTGTTCCACGTAAATCGCGGCTACCGAGTTCAGTTCAACAACGCCATCGGACCCTACAAGGGTGGGCTCCGGTTCGATCCATCGGTCAACCTCAGCATCCTCAAGTTCCTGGGGTTCGAGCAGTGTTTCAAGAACAGCTTGACGACGTTGCCGATGGGGGGCGGCAAGGGCGGTGCTGATTTCGACCCCAAGGGTCGGTCGGATCACGAGATCATGCGCTTCTGCCAGTCGTTCATGTCTGGTCTCTTCCGTTACATCGGTGAGGACGTGGACGTTCCGGCGGGCGATATCGGCGTCGGAGCGCGCGAGATCGGGTACCTGTTCGGCCAGTACAAGCGGCTGCGCAACGAGTTCACCGGAGCGATAACGGGCAAGGGTACGGCTTACGGCGGGAGTCGATTGCGCCCGGAGGCGACCGGGTACGGCTGTGTCTACTTCGCGAACGAGATGCTGGAGGCCCGGGACGATGGCCTCGAGGGGAAGACGTGCGTCGTATCGGGCTCGGGAAACGTCGCGCAGTACACTACGGAGAAGCTCATCGAGCTAGGAGCCAAGGTCATCACGCTGTCCGATCGAGGAGGGTTCATCTACGAGCCGGACGGGTTCACGAAAGAGCGATTGGATTGGGTGATGGATCTCAAGACGAACCGGCACGGTAACCTCGAGGAGTACGCGAAAGAGTTTGGCAGCGAGTACCATCCGAACGAGAAAGTCTGGGGCGTCTCTTGTGATCTCGCGTTTCCGTCTGCGACGCAGAACGAGATTCAGCTCGACGACGCAAAAACTCTGGTGAGTAACGGTTGCATCGCGGTCGCGGAGGGTGCCAACATGCCGGTGCATTTCGATGCGGCGGAGGTGCTCAAGGAATCGGGAATCCTGCACGCGCCGGGCAAAGCGGCGAACGCTGGTGGCGTCGCGATCTCGGGTCTTGAGATGACTCAGAATGCGATCCGGATGAGCTGGACGCGTGAAGAGATCGATCAGCGCTTGCAGAAGATCATGCGCAAGATCCACGAGCAGTGCATCGAATACGGTAAGGACAACGGGCACATCGACTACGTAAAGGGCGCCAATGTGGCGGGCTTCCTCAAGGTCGCTGACGCCATGCTCGCCTACGGCGTGGTGTAGTCGCCTCAGGGACTCGAGAGCAAGTCTTGGGCGCTACGACGCTGCTCTAGCGTACCAAGTATTGCTATCCGGTCACCGCCCCGAATCCTCGTATCGGGCCCCGGATTGGTGTTTATGCTTCTGCCGCGTACGGTTGCTAGAACCGTAGCCCCCGAGCGTCCTCGAATCTCGAGTTCACGGATCGATCGTTCCGCCAAGCCGAAAGCCGAGGGCACCTTGATCCACGCGATGGTAGCGTTGCGCGGGGATGTCCCCAGGTCGGAGAGGATCTCGACATACCGCTTTGAGAGCCCGCCCTCCCGAATGGGGCCGTACATTTCTTCCCGGACCACATCGCTGAACGTCTGAATATCAATCGGTGACTTGTCGTACGCGATGAGCACTTGTCGCGCCATCTCGAGCCCGGCCTCGAGTTCAGGCTGCACGACTTCATGGATGCCGAACCCGGCTAGTTCCACAAGCTCGGCCGAATCGCGCGCGCTGCCAACTAGAACAGCGTTCGGGTTCACCCTTTTCAGGTGGTCCACAACGGCGCGGGTCAAAGTGATGTCATGAACTGCGATTATAACGAGCCGGGCTTCGGCGGCGCGCGCCGCCGCTAGAACCTCGGGCCTTGAAGCGTCGCCCCAAACGACGTGCAGCCCAAGCGTACGAGCAGCTTCGGAAAGCGCATGATCGAGTTCTATGACAACGAAGGGAACCCCTATCTGGCGCATGATCTCGGCGACCGGGCGCCCCGTTCGCCCGTACCCGATGATGACGGTGTGATCGGTGGTGTCGCCGGTCGCGGCGGGAACCGGAGCGGGCAGTTTTTGGCTTGGAAACAACCGCGAAGCAACCTGATGAAGTGGTGTGGCGACCCGAAACAGCGCTGGCGATAGCACCATTGTTGCCAGTGCGACGGTGAGGGTGAGCGCATAATGATCTTCGGAGATGCCCCCGGTGCTGACCCCGGTACGTGCCAAGAGAAAGGAAAACTCCCCCATCTGCGCTAAACCGAGGCCGACGATCCATGGCTCCACCCCACGACGACCAAACATCCACGCCAGTGAACCGCATACCCCGGCCTTTATAACGATTACAAAGGTGATCGCGGCGACGACGACTGCCGGGTCGGCGAGCAGGTACCGGGGGTCAAAGAGCATTCCCGCTGAGGCGAAGAAGAGCAGGCCGAACACGTCGCGCAGGGGAACGATGTCGCCCAGCGCCTGGTGGCTGAACTCCGATTCGCTCATCACCATCCCGGCGACGAAAGAGCCGAATGCGAAGGACAACCCGAAGAGGTAGGTACCGTAACCCACGCCCACGCCGAGCGCGACGATGGTAATCATGAACAGCTCTCGCGATTCCCAGCGCACGACTCGCCGCAACAAAAACGGAATTAGCCGAGTACCGATGAAGATCATAGCGACGAGAAAAAGTCCGGCGCGGAGGAAGGTCAACGCGACGTCCCCAAAGGCGCTTCCCATGTCGCCGAGACGCGGCAGCACAATCAGCATCGGAGCTACAGCGAGATCCTGTACGATAAGCAGCCCGATCATCGCGCGACCCGCGATTGCGTTCGCCTTGCCGGTACTGAGCAGTAGCTTGAGCACGACCATAGTGCTCGACAGCGACACCATCGCCCCCATCCAAATAGCAGGGATCCGCTCCCACCCGAGTACGCTCTCGGCGAACAACGCTCCGAGCGCCCCGGTCACGAGGATCTGAATTGGCCCGCCAATAAGAGCCAGTCTGCGGACACGAACCAGGTCACCAAAGCGCAACTCGAGGCCGAGCGCGAACAACAGAAGGGCGACCCCGATCTCCGCCAACAGCTCGATGTCGTGAATCTCGACAACCGTTGGTCCCGCTGTATGGGGCCCGACTGCGATCCCAGCCAGGATGTACCCAACGAGGAGCGGTTGGCCGAGCCGGTGCGCGACTAGGCCACCGACCACACCGGCCACGACGATTAGAACAAGGTCAGCGGCTATCCCCATAATCTTCCACCAGTTGTGTGTCGATCGCTCTTCAGCCTGTGCTTGATTTACGCCGTCGTCCGCCTAGCACGACAGCTATCGTCAAAACCGCGAGTGGGGCGACAAACGCGAACAGCGCGATGCGATACAGAGCGAGGTCAGCGTGTCCGCTTTGGTCCAGCATGAGGTACGCTACGTATACCCCATAGTAGCAGAGGAACACAAAGCCTTCCCAGCGCTCAATCGCGCTGTTTGTAAAAAATATGGGAAAACAAGCGAACGCGACGACGCATAAGATTGGAAAGTCGAACGTCATCACAGCGCCAGGAATCAACAACGATGTTTCGCTGGCGGTCGCGGTCAGGCCGAGTACGACAAGAAGATTTACGACATTGCTGCCGACGATGTTGCCTACTACAAGGTCGGTCTCAGCACGCCGAAGTGAGGAGATAGTGGCCGCTAGCTCAGGTAGTGAAGTCCCCAAAGCTACGATCGTCAAGCCGACGACGAGTTCGCTGGCACCCAGGGCCCGCGCGATGTCAGTGGCGCCGCTGATGACGAAACGCGCGCCGAGAAAAAGCAGCAGAATACCGGCGAGTATCATAACGACGGCGACCGATCGCCGGGTGGTCGGTGGAGGCGGTGCCCCAGGCTTGTCCGGGATCGAGCGCGCCCGGAAGAGGGCCGCGAAATACAGTCCTGCGAGCATCAAAACGACAACGCCCTCGATTCGGTCGAGACTCCCGTCAAACGACATGCCAAAGACCAGCACCGACGCCGCGATCATGACGGGGATGTCGAATCGAACGAGACGATCTGCCACCCGAAGCGGGGTGATCAATGCGGCGATCCCAAGAATGAAGAGCACGTTGCAGATATTGCTACCGACGATATTGCCTACCGCGATGGACGAATGGTCGGTAGCGATCGCGCTCAAGGCCACCGCGATCTCCGCTGCGCTCGTCCCAAATGACACGACAGTCAAACCGATGATGACCGGCGCCACCCGGAGCGAGCGCGCCAGTTTGGACGCCCCAGCTACGAAAGACTCCGCGCCGAGGGTTGTGATGCCGAGGCCTAAAGCTAAGAGTAAAAGCGACATAGACGGATGAAAGCCGCCGGCTAAAAAACCGGCCGCGCCTCCGGCGGCACCAGCTCGACGATCCACAACCCCGAGTTCGGGTCCGACGCGAAGACGTTCCCCTTGTACGGCTGCGCACCCCAGGTATCCGTCGTGTTCGGGGTCGTTCCCTGGGCATCCTCGGTCATGTACCAACCGATCTCACGACCCTGCCGGTAGAGGTCGCCGCGCAGCTCGCCCGAGATGTCGAGCACGCGCAGACCGGCTTGGTAGTAACCGATGTACAGCTTGTCGTCCTCGGCCCACATGTTGTGGGCGCCGGCCTCGGGGACGCGGTAGTAACCAACCTCGACCGGGCGGCGTACATCCGAAACGTCGATCACGTGGATGTACCCACGGGGACCGTTTAGACACTCGGCACAGCCAAAGATCTCGTCTCCGGCGAAAACGTAGTCACCGTATCGAACAGCATGGTGGGTGTTCCCGTATGTCTCACCGTCGTTCCCGAGCTGATACTGGTACTTGTGCTGGGCGACGAATTTCGGTTCGGTCGGCGTCCCTCCGGCGACGCCATTGCCGACGTCCAGGATCACCACGCCATCGTCCCAATAACTGAGATAGGCAAGGCCATCCTCGACATTCACGTCGTGCAGCCACTTGTTCTGTTTGTCGAGACCCCAGCGCCCAACTCGACGCGGGTTCGCGGGGTCAGAGATGTCGACGATGTGCAGATCTGCGGTTCCGTAATGCACTGCGTACACTAGGTCGCCCTCGATCCAGGCGTTGTGGACGCCGCCGGTGAGGCCATCGGTGAAGTGCACGATCCGCGTGGGATGCGCGGGATCGGCGAGGTCGAGGAGCGTGATTCCGTTTCTCCGATTGGCAGCGTTCTCGCTCGTGACTACCGCCACCGACGCATCACCGTTGATCTTGATGTCGTTCACCCGTCGGCCATCGAACGCCAGCGAGTCGGTGATCACCGGTTGGGTCGGGTCGGTCACGTCCCAGGCGTACATGAGGTTACCCGAGTACGTACCGGTGTACGCGTAATCGCGGCCGTCCTGGCCCTCAAAAACCCACAGGTCGGTGGTCGATTGACCCGCTGGTGCGACGCCATGGGCGATGAGCCGGACGGTGTGTCGCGGCGGCCGAGGGGTGGCAACGATCTCGGCCACAGCGCTGTGGGAGCCAACGCTGGCCATCACGCGGTGAAGCCCCGCCGCGTAGGCTACGAAGGCGCCGTCCGCATCGACGAACGCCTGGTCATGAGCGTGTCCGGAGCCCGGCAGCAGGGTCCATTCGGTTGACACCTCACCGAGATCTCGGCCGCGCTCGTCGGTCGCTGTGGCTGACAAATGAGTGACGTCCCCGACCCGCACGGTTTGCGTGGGGGGGTCGATCTCGAGCTCACGCACAGGATCTTGCTCAACCCGCATCAACAGTGACCCGGTGATGTCGCCCACCCGTGCTGTCACCCGTGTTTCGCCCGGCGACACGCCAATCGCCAGGCCACCCGGAGTGACGCGCAGAACACTCGGATCAGAAGACGTCCACTCGATCTCAGCATCGTGCCGCGGGTCACCTCCCGCCGATGCTCTGACCGTTAGCGTTGTTCGGGTCCCGACAAAAATCGTCGGTTGCGGCTCGATCTCGATCTCGTCAACAGGAGCTGGAGTGACGTAGACGCGAATGAACCCAAAGACGTCGTCAAAGCCCGGCCCATCGCGTCGAGAGCGCCGGACCCGGGCGCCTATCAGCTCCTCGCCCGGGACGATTCCCAACACTTCGGAGGTTTCCGAATCGTACCATGCACCACTGCCCCGAGAACTGATACGCATCATGATGTCATCGAGCGCATTACCATCTTCGTCGAGTGGCGTGATCTCGACTGGCACGCGCTCACCGACTCGGACGGTGACCGCCTCGGGTGAGACCTGTAGCCTGGACACCGCCTCCTCGGGGTACGTTTGTGCGTGTGCTCCGGTCGCAGCCACCACCGGCAGCCCAGCAGCAACGACACACACGCTCATGGTTTGCAAGATCGAGTAGAGGGACAAGGGAAAACCTCCGCGTTGCACTTTGAATGGGCTTACCTGATCGCCGCGCCGTGGCTCGGCGGGCAGTCGTCCTGACTGGCCGCCTCTGCGTCGGCGATGAGCTGTTTCAGGTTGGTCGGGATCGGATGGGCCTTCATAAGCTTGGCCATATACACCAAGTTGTGCGCCATGTAACGGGCCGTCTTGTTGGTGTACATGTGCTTGTCGCCACCGGCTTCGATGTAACTCGGTCCTGGGCCGGCGTCACCGACCCAGTAACAATCCGAGTTTGGCGGTACGATGCATCCCATGTGCGAAAGGTTGAACAGGGTGTTTGCTGCGGCGTCGTGAGCCCCGTCCTCGTTTCCGGTCACCACCACACCGGCGATCTTGTTGTACAGCGGGAACTGGCCGGTCTCCGGGTCCCCCTCGTCGTAGGTGCCGTCGAGCCGCTCGATCACGAGCTGAGCGACCGCCGACCGAACACCAAACCAGATCGGTGTGCCGATGATGACGATGTCGGCCGCACGGAGCTTGGCCAGAATCGCCGGCCATTCATCGCCGTCGC
>JBFGIA010000060.1:0-14489 GCA_041577935.1 Gemmatimonadota bacterium
GTCGCGACCGGCGGTCGTGAGATCGAATACGTACCCGCCGCGGCTGTGACCACGGACACCCGAAACCTCGACCATGTGCCGCTGCTGGATATCGAACAGCGCTTCGTCGAGGACTTCGAATGGGAGCCGGATGTATCTGGCTAGGTCGCGGCCGCTCCGGGCGCCCGCTACGTACAACGTCTTGAGGGCTAATGATGTAATCGTCTCCGGCGAAAGACCGGTGTCGCGAATCGTACGCGGTACGGGGGGAACGCTCGATTCGGTTGCCGGCTGCCCGGAGCCAACCATAACCCGCTCTTGCAGCGTCATTGAGAACTCCTTTGCATGGGCATTAAACCAATCCCCCCATCTGACGAATGATGTGGAGAACCGCTGGCGCCAGGATCACCACGAACATGGCTGGGAAAACGAAGAAAACCAGCGGAAAGACGAGCTTGATCGTCGTCTTAGCGGCCGCCTCCTCGGCACGTTGCCTGCGCTTTGTGCGCAGCGACTTCGAGTGCACGCGCAACGCGCGCGCGATCGACGTGCCAAAACGGTCGGTCTGAATCAACATCGCCACCAACGAATGAAGGTCTTCGTTGTCGGAGCGCTCTGCGAGGTTGCGCAATGCATCCTCGCGCGGAGTGCCGGTCTCCATCTCGAGGTTGACGATTCTCAGCTCGTCGCTCAAGATCCGGCTCAGTTGTGTCAGCTCGGAAGCCACTCGGTCCATGGCTTGGTTGAGGCCCAGCCCCGCCTCGACACAGACGACCATCATGTCGAGCATGTCGGGCAGCGCGATCTGGATCTCGAACGACCGCTTGCGCTTGCGTCGCGACACGACGACCTGTGGCAGGAGCCAGCCAAACACCGCGAACACCAACATGCCAAACAGCGAGCCAAATGCAGGCGCGCCGACAATCGTCGCCAGCACGGTGGCGCCAAAAGCGAAGCCCGCGCTCAGCAAGATGCGTAGCGTGTAGTACACCGGAACCGCGTTGGGGCTTCTGAAGCCCGCCCGCAACAGCGACAACCGGGTCTCGCTCACATCCGAGCGACGGGTAACGACGCGATCGCCCAATGCCTGTGCGAGGGCCTCAAGCTGCTCGCGCTTTTGTCGGTTTCTGCGTTGCCGTCGCGGCGTCGAGCGATCTCGCTGATCATCGATCGCCGCCAGTCGACGACGTATCGTCCTCGGACGTGCGGGTACCGCCACCGCGGCGACAAACACCGTCATCGTGACGGCTGCCATGATGAGAGCTGCGATTACGTAGACCATGAGGCCCCCTTATACCTTGATATCCACGATCCGACGGATCGTGAAGAACCCGAGGATCTGCATGATCGCAGCCATGGCGATCAGCACCCTGCCGATCGGTTCCTCGACCAGGATGGTGATGTACTCGGCGTTGAACGTGTAGATCACGAACGCGAGCGCGAGCGGGAGAACCGCCAGCAGATACCCTGTCAGCCTCCCCTGCGCGGTGTAGACGCGAACCTGACGCTCGATCACAAACCGCTCGCGAATCGTATCCGCCAACGTGTCGAGAATCTCTGCCAAGTTTCCGCCGACCTCGCGTTGGATCAGCACCGCGGTAACGAAGATCTGGACGTCGACCAGATCGATCCGGTCGGCCAATCCGAACAGTGTCTCATCAAGCGGGAGCCCGAACTTCTGCTCCTCGAAAACGCGACGGAACTCTCCGGCTACCGGCTCGCCCGTCTCCTCGGCCACCATCTGGAGGCCGGTCGAGAACGCGTGTCCGGCTCGAATCGAGCGTCCCAGCAGATCGATCGCATCGGGGAAGCGCTCCAGGAACGCGGTCATCCGCTTGCGCTTCTTCCATCGCACGAAGAGGTACGGAAACGTTCCACCGAGCAGCCCGGTGCCGATCGCGACCAGTGGGAACTTGGTGAAGAGCATCCCCGCGGTGCCAAAAGCGACCACCGCGCCGAACGTGAGAATAATGAACGTTCCGAAGTGCCACCGAAGATCCGCCTGATCGAGCAGGATCTGCAGGTCGTAAATGTGCGGTAGCCGCTCCGTGACCGACCCAAACAAACCACCCCCGCGGTCATCGGAACGTTTGAAGAGATCGTCGATCGTTTCGCCACCCGAACTTGTTCTACCCGGGTCCATACGGCGTTTGAGCTCCCGATGTCGACTGCGCTCCCGAACCCACTCCCACAACAACGCCAGCGTCAGCACCATCAACGCCACCGCGGCAAACGCCAACAGGACTGGGATCCACTGTCCCGGTTGAATCTCCATTAGTGCATCCCCCCAGCGGCCGCGTACTCGGTGTTCGAGAACAGCGTCACGGGAAGGTTGATTCCGGCCGTCTTCAACCGGTCGGTGAAGCGCGGACGGATCCCGGTCGCATGGAAGTGGCCGACGACGATGCCATCCTCGCTGATCCCCTCGCGCTCGAACAGGAAGATGTCCTGCATCGTGATCACGTCACCTTCCATCCCCACGACCTCGGAGATCGACGATATCCGGCGCGTCCCGTCGGCCAGGCGACTGACTTGGATGACGACGTCGATGGCGCTCGCGATCTGCTGTCGCATCGCCTTCTCTGGGAGATTCAGGTTAGCCATTCCGATCATCGTCTCGAGACGACGCAAACCATCGCGCGGGGAGTTCGCATGCAGCGTGGTGAGCGAACCATCGTGACCGGTGTTCATCGCCTGCAGCATGTCCACTGCTTCCGAACCACGCACCTCGCCGACGATGATCCTGTCGGGCCGCATGCGCAGGGCATTGATCACGAGCTGGCGCGCGGCCACCTCGCCCAAGCCTTCCACGTTTGGCGGCCGCGTCTCCATCCGCACGACGTGCGGCTGCCGCATCTGCAGCTCGGCCGAGTCCTCGATCGTGACGATCCGCTCGGTGACGGGAATCGACGCCGACAGCACGTTAAGCAGCGTGGTCTTACCGGCACCTGTACCGCCCGAGATCAAGACGTTGAGCCGCGCTTTGACGATGCCCTCGAGCAGCTCCAGCATCTCGGGCGTCACCGTCTCAAAGCGCAGCAGATCTTCGGCCGACAACGCGTCCTTCTTGAACTTACGGATCGACAAGTGGGGCCCGTCGATCGCCAGCGGTGGGATCACCGCGTTGACGCGCGAGCCGTCGGCCAGTCGTGCATCGACCATCGGGCTCGAGTCGTCGATCCGCCGCCCAACCGCCGACACGATGCGGTCGATGACCTGCATCAGGTGACGGTCGTCCTTGAATCGCACGTCTGTTTTCTCGAGCCGTCCGTCGCGTTCGATGTACACCTGCCGATAGGTGTTAACGAGGATGTCCGAGATCGTGGGATCGTTAACGAGCGGCTCGAGTGGACCCAGCCCAAAGATCTCGTCGATGACCTGTTCGATCAGCGACTCCCGCTCGTCGTAGTTCAGCGGGGTGGATTCTTCGTCCAGCAGGTCGTGGACGACCTTCCGGATCTCGACTATCACCTCGTCACGCGCGTACGCCTCGAGATTCGAGAGGTTGAGCCGTTCCAACAACCGCCGGTGGATTCGGCTCTTGATTTCAATCGCGTCACCCGTCTCTTCTTCATGGCGAACGGGAAGGGTTTCCATCCCCCCGACTCCGTTCTGACCCTCGTGATCGAAGAGGGGGACGGCGTACGGATCTTGCCGTCGGTTCATGATCCCTCACTTTCAGCCGCGGTCGGCGGCATTAAGTACGCTTCTGATGTCTTCGATCCGGGGGAAGATTTGAGGCGGCCACGAAGCCGCCCAAGGACGGAGCCCAGGATCCGACCCTTCGAGTCGGAACCACCGGTAACGCCTGCGATGCGGGCCGCCAGGCCCTCGAGCTCGCGTGCGCACACCGATCCCGGCCGCATGATCAGTGGCTTGCCGGAATTGGTCGAGTACGATACCGAATCGTAGTCGTTGGCCACCGTCCAAAAGACTTCCATCTCGACAGAATGCTCGAGATCGTCAATCGTGATTTCATTGTTGGGATCGTACCGGTTGACGACCAACCGCACCGGCCGACCCCGACTCATATGGGTGAACAGGGGTTGAGAGCGCTGGATGTTCTGGATCGACGGCACATCGACCTGGGACACGATGTACACGCCATCGGCTCGCTCGAAGGTCCGCACTGTCCGGCTGGTGAGCGCCTTTGGACAGTCGACGATCACGTAATCGTAGTGGCGCTTAAGAAACTTCAGGATCTCGGTCACCTGTTGGTCAGAGACGGCCTCGGCCTTGCGCGGATCGTAGGGCGCGGAAAGCAGGTCGATGCCCGACTCGTGGGTCGCCATGTAGGAGTTGAGTAGGTCCTTGTCGACGCGGTGCAGGTTGCCGGCCAGGTCGATCAGGCTGTAGCGCGGCTCGAGCGCGAGAAAGAGCGCCGCCCCACCGAGCTCGAGATCGAGATCGACGAGTGCGGTTCGCCGCCCCGTCAATCGGTGCAGCTGGATCGCCAGATTGGTTGCGATCGTCGTCGCTCCACCCCCGCCCTTGGGGCTGAAGAACGCGTACAGCTCACCGTCCCGCTCGGCTGGCTCACGCGGTGCGAGCGCGCGACGCGACCGTTCGACCGCGGCAACGATCTGGTCCGCCGTGACCGGCTGGCTCAAGTAGTCGGCGATCCCCGACTGCATCGCAGCGAGGAGGAACTCGGGCGACTGGAGCGGGCCGACGCCGATCAGGCGACGCCCGATCCCGGCGTCCGTGATCACTTGCGTTAGCTCGCACCCCAGGTCCGGCTCGTCGGCCAGATCGACGAAAATCAGGTCTGGCGCCCGCTTCTTCAGGTCGCGAGTATGCCCCTCGCTGACGTCGGCGATCGGGACCGGCAGATCGAGCACGACCTCCAAGCCGGCCTCGGCCGCGGCTTCGCGGAACGTGGTCCGGAACTCCTCGTCGGTCGAGATGATCGCGCTGGTGATCGGCGCGTTTGGGGTCTTTTCTCTTGCCACTTGGCTCCTTACCGGGGGCTATTCAACCAGCTGGACGACCTTGGGAGAGGCACCCGGAGCGCCTCCACCGGGGACACCGGTCGCGTACATGATCCGGACGTTGACTTGCTGGTCTTGACCCGTGCCGGTCACGCTCTCGAAGAACATCGCGATAAAGTTCGAGAATACGATCGGTTGCTTGCCGGGATCGAACGGGCGGCCGGGGTGCCAAACCGGCACGATTCCGACGCGTGGGCTCGACTCCCAGTTCGGAGCCCGGTTGCTGTCCTTGACTGTGTTCTCCGTCGTGTCCCAATACGCGTCGGGGTCTTGGGCGATCAGATCGAGGACACCCTGGGCGGTCGGGCCGATCATGTTGCCGTTCTCGATCCAGTACTCATCACCGATCGTGATCACCGTGGGATTGCAGTTGGCGATATTCCAACGGTACTTGTCGCCACCGACCGCCGGACTGCCGTCGACCTGCGGGATGTCCCATGGGTAGTACCACCCCGGTTGTGGCGGGTCAGACGGCCCGCCCTGTTTGAGCTGCGCCGGTCGGCCGAAGTCCTCGACGTAGTTCAGCCCATCGTCCCCGAGGCCTTCCGGGTTTCTCCAGTCGCTTCCATATCCGTGGGTCAGAGGATCGTAGTTGTCAACACCAGAATCAAAAACACCGTTCCCGTTGACGTCCTCGAACGCATCCGGGATCGCAAACGGCTTGAGACAACGGGCCGAGCCGGCCGGTACAACCTGAGCCGCCGCCCGTGCTTCGACGTCGACCTCGTTGATACCGAAGACTCTCGCGAACCACGTGGGCACGGCTGTGCCCCGGTCCCCTCGCCGGCGCACCGTGACGGTGACCTTTTGTTGCGGCAGGTCCACGTCGACGTCCTGGGTCAACAGTGTGACCGGGATGTCCGTCACCGTGTTGAGCGCCCCATAGTTGATCGCTTCAGTCTCAGCCCCGACATCGTCGTTCGGATTGGGTATCAGCCAGCCTGCGCCGGCCAGCGCGGCCGAGTCGGCCGCCCGCTGCGCCTCGGTCCGGGCATTCAGCAACATGCCAACGTCGATCGCCAATGCCACAGCCGCCATCGAGGCGACGATCGTAATCGCCACAAAGACGATCGACACTCCGCGCCGGTCTCTCAATACGCCCTCTCTCCGCCTGTCACTCATCCTCCATCTCCCTCTGGCCTGCCCTCTGATCTCGTCACTCGACCAACCGAATGAACTTCACCGTCGCGCCCGGGTCCTCACCTCCAGCAACACCGGTCGCGTAAAGAATCCGTCCGTGGACCTGTTGGTTGTTGCCGTTCCCGGTGACGCCTTCGATAAACACAGCCATGAAATTGGTAAACTCGTACTCCTTCTTGCCGGGCTCGAACGCGAGTCCGGGGTCAAACGTGGGAACGATCCCGATCCGTGGGCTCGCCTCCCAGTTATCCCCCCACGCACTCCCTGCTACGTAACCGTTCTCCTCGCCCACCCAATGGGCGCCTGGATCCTTGGCGATGAGATCCTCGACGCCTTGCACTGTGGGTCCCCACATGTTGCCGTTCTCTTTGTCGTACGGCTCGCCGACATAGACCGTCGACGGGTTGCAGTTGGCGATGTTCCAGCGGTAGCGATTGGCCCCACTCGCCGGTCCGCCGTCTATCTGCGGGATATCCCACGGATAGTACCAGCTGGGCCCGGTCCCCGGGCAACACGGGTCACCTTTCTTGCTGTTGCCCTTGATCGTGATCGGACGACCCCAGTCGTTCACGTAGTTGGGCGGTCCGACATAGCCAGGCTGGCCGAAGTTCCTCCAGGTGGAACCATAGCCGTGGAGCGCCGGGTCGTACTGGTCGATGCCGTCGTCCCACTCGCCGTTGTCGTTGACGTCGTTAAAATAGTCGTAGATCGAGAACGGCTTGACGCAGCGCGCAGCACCAGACGGCTGTGCCTCCGCAGCGGCTCGCGCCTCGACGTCGACCTCGCTGACGCCAAACACATTGGCGAACCACGTGCCAACGGCGGTGCCGCGCACACCGACCCGCCGCACTGTCACCGTGACGCGCTCCTGCGCCAAGTCGACATCGACGTCCTCCGGCAAGAGCGTAACGGGGATATCGGTCACGGTGTTCAGCGCACCGTACTCGATGGCCTTGTTCTGAGCTTTGGCCTCTGCATCCGCGAAAACGGTCTGCGGGAACGTGATGAGCGATCCGGCACCCGCCAACGCCGCTGCGTCGGCTGCCCGCTGAGCTTCAGTGCGAGCGTTCAGCAACATTCCGATGTCGATCGCGAGCGCGGTCGCGGACAAGAGCGCCACCATGGTGATCGCCACGAGGACCATGGACACACCGCGCGAGTCCCTCAGTACACCTTCCTTCCGTTGGCAATCAGGCATCTTCTCTCCTCGTGTCACTAGAACGTTGTTACGCTACGCTTCGCACCGTTGTAAACCTCCACCTGCGGTCGTACGCGACGTGTTCCGGTCTTCTTGACCACCGGCCGGTCGGCCTTCTGGATCAAGTTTCCAGCTCGGATCGCCGTCGTATCGACTTCTTCCATGTCGAGCGTGTTGCGGAGCGCTAGCTGGATCCTCCCCTTGGTCGAGGCGAGCGTCAGCTTCTGCGCTTGGTCCGGCGTCACCAACAGCGTGATCACAGTCACCGTCTGTGGCGTGCCGTCCTGGTCGCGTTGAATCGTCTGGCCGGCGGCCAACGTCTGGACGTTCTGCAGGATGACTCGCGTCGCCGCCGCCTCCGGCTCGGAGGTCGGATTTAGCGTCACCAGCACGTCAACCCGGGTTCCCGGCAGGACGAACCCGGCCACGCCGATCACCTCGTCGACCTTGACGCTCACCGCGCGCATCCCCTCCGGAATGACGATCGGCAACCCTCCACCGGCTTCCTTGCTGGCCAGCTTGGACGAAAGCAACGGCTCGCCCGCGCTGACCGTGGTGATCAACCCCCTGCCGACGACCTCGTCGGCGGACCGGGCGTAACCGACCGGCACCGTGGTGGTCGGCCAATCGACGATCTCGACGTCGGCCGGGTCCAGCACGGTACCCATCGCCAGGTCCCGCGCCGCCACCGCCACCAAAGTGCCCGAGGAAGCCACCGCCGGTGTGGGCACGATGTTCGTTCGTTGTAGGTAGCCAAGCGCCAAGTACGCTGCGGCGATACCCGAGACTACAGCCAGTACCAGCGCGATGAGGATTCGTCTACGTCGCATTTGTCACCACCTATTCGTGTCGCATGGTCGAGGTCGTCGTCATGTTGATCGAACCGGGGATCGAGCCGCCGCCGCCCAGCAAATCGACGATCGGCCCGATAAACGTGAACTGAACCGGGTAGTCGACTTGAACCGAAACCGGTTGACCGACACACCCGGCTCCCGCGCACATGCCAGAGATGTTGATGGTAGCGAGACCGGGGTCGAGGCCGGCATCACTCATCCGTCCTTCGATCTGCGATTCAACGACCATCTGATCGGCTCCCTGAATCACCGCCAACCGCGAACCCTCGCGGGCCGCGTTGGTCGTTACCTGACGGATGTTCCAGGCGCGGCCGAACTCGAAGATCCCGATCACCAGCCCGAGCAGGATCGGCATCGCGATCGCCACCTCGACGATCGACTGGCCGGAGTTGGATCGCAGCCAACGACGCCGCGCGGTGATTGTTCTGGAAAAACGACTGATCATGAGCACCCCCCCGTGCGTTGCTCAAGCTATCCGTAGATGAGGCCTGCCAGAGCACCAATAGCGATCGGCACCGCGTACGGAATCGTCAGTGCACCAGCGGTACCGAGCGTTCGGCGCGGTTCAGATTCAGGGCCCAATCCGACCAGCTGGCCAGTGAGCCGCCACGTGTGACGAAGAGTCTCGTACATGAGCCCGCGACGCGTCGCAACTGCTACCGTTAACACACCGCCGACGAGCGCCATAGCCAACAGCGCGACGATCAATCGCCCGGGGCCCAGAAACGCGCCCACCGCCGCCAGCAGCTTGGCATCGCCGCCACCCAGCCCGCCGGCGAAGACGAGCGGCAACGAGATCGCCAGGCCCAGCGCCAGCCCGAGCACGCCAAACCCCAACGGCTCGAAACCCTGAACAGCACGCAAACCCATCGCGGCGCCACACGCCCCGACGGTCAACCAGTTCGGGATGCGACGCGTACGCAGATCCCACAATACGGCCACCGCCAAAACGAGAACCAGCGCGATCAGACTAGGGTTTGCAGTCAATAGGACCTCTCGGCCAGGCGGGGGTCCTGGAACGTTAAGGGTTTACTCGACACTGGAATCATGGTCTCGGGGCGCCGCCAAAACCGGACGCCCCGATTCCACCCACTACTTTTGACCGTAGCTACGAACCCGCAAGAGCGTTGGTGATGTTCGTAAACACGGTGTTGATCTGGGTGCCGAGCAGCGTCACTGCCCCGATCACGACCAGCGCGATCAGCGCAATCAGCAGCGCATACTCGGCCAGGTCCTGACCGGATTCGTCAGCCCAAAAGCGAGTCCAGAGGTTCATGGGATGGGCTCCTCCGGTTTGAGTTGCAGTTTGTCTACGAACCCGCAAGAGCGTTGGTGATGTTCGTAAACACGGTGTTGATCTGAGTGCCGAGCAGCGTCACTGCACCGATCACAACCAGCGCGATCAGTGAGATCAGGAGCGCGTACTCCGCTAGGTCCTGACCTGAGTCGTCGGCCCAAAAACGTGTCCAGAGGCTCATTGGGATGGGTCCCTCCGGTTTGGGTTGCAGTTGTTTCGCGAGTTAAGAACCACCGCCGAAGTTCAGCGTCGCGGTGATGTTGTTGTACGCCGCGATAAGCTGAGTTCCCAGCAGTGTGACCGCCCCGATGACGACGAGCGCGATCAGCGAGATCAGGAGCGCGTACTCCGCGAGATCCTGTCCGCTTTCGTCCAAGCCGCACCCGTCTTGGGGGGTCGGGCTCTCTCGGTCGTCTCTTGGCCCCCAAAGGAGCCGGCTGGCCTGCACCAGAAAAAAAGTCACGAACACCAGCCTTTCCGGGTTCGGTTTGTTACTGCCCTCTGCGGGACCATCCCGTCGCTTCGCGGGCCTGGCGCGGAGACTAGAGGACAATTCGGTGAGAATACGGTACCACGTCGAGAAAACAGAGTCAACGAATTAGTCTAATAATTCTCATCGATGGCAATTCTGTTCCGAAAAAGTGGAAAGAAGTTGCCGCCGCGGGAGGCCGAGGCCGGTGGCAAGATGGGGGCAGCCCCGGCTCCGCGACGGCCGGGGGTAGTCGAAAACCCCACGGTCATCTAGCTCCCACCGCCGGCGACGCCGGTCATGGCGCTGGCGACGGTATTCAACGTGTTGGCCAGTGTACTACCGACCAGGGTGACGGCAGCGATCACGACGATCGCGATCAGCGACGCGAGAATCGCATATTCTGCCAAGTCTTGGCCTAGTTCGTTACTGTGAATTGACTTGCATGGTTTTACTAGGTACGTGATCCCAAGATTGACCATCTGTAGCTACCCCCGTAGAGTACACGAGTTTCTCTATGCCGGCTCCAGCCTACCATTTGTCTATCTGGATTGTCAAAGAAAATGAACTGTGCTTCTCAATTATGGAAAAACAGTTCACCTGAGCGGAAACTGGCGCCACATCGGGGCGGCCGGCGCCCGGAAGGCAGACTGACCCTTAAAGCCTCGGTACGTCGTCCTCGAGCGGGACAGATGGCAGGCGGACGTGGATCGCCGTGCCGCCCTCGGAGCGGCGCTCGTACTCGATCCTCCCGCCCCACGCCTCGACGATGCGGCGCGTGATCGCCAAGCCGAGACCGGTGCCACGCGTTTTGGTCGAGAACGACGGCTCGAAGAGCCGATCGACCCCGTCTGCCGGCAGCCCGACCCCGTCGTCGATGACCGAGATCCATGCCCACCCGGCTTCACGTTTCCAGTCGAGTCGCAGGCTCACGCTCCCGCCGGTTCCAGCTAGCACCGCTTCGCGACTGTTCTGGAGCAGATTGACCAAGATGCGGCGCAACCCCTCGGGGTCACCGACCAGATTCTGTGGTTGCCCAACGACGTCAAGAGAGTAGGCCACGTTAACCTCGCCGGGCTCAAACAACGCCACCACTTCCCGCGCCACCGACTCCGCATCAAACGGTTCGCTGACAGCCGGATCGGGTACCGCGAAGCGAGCGAAGTTGCTGGCGATTCGCTCGAGTCGTTCGACCTCGGCCAAGATCAAGTCCAGGTTGGAGTGAAACACCTGATGGAAATCGTCCGGCCGATCTTCGACGGTGCGCTCGAGGTGTTGCAGCGACAGCTTCATCGGCGTGAGAGGATTCTTGATCTCGTGCGCGACTTGTCGGGCCATCTCACCCCACGCAAGCACGCGCTGCGATTGTACGTTGGCGGTAATGTCCTCGAACGCCACGACCAATCCCCGCTCTCGTCCGACGGCATCGCGCAACGCCGTTCCCACCATGTGGTAATGCCGCTCCTCCCCATTTCGTCGAATGACCAAATCGTGATCGTCTCCCCCTCCGCGGTCGAACTCTATTCCCACCGCGCGCCAGAACGAGCTCACATCACCGTCGTCATCGACGAGCTCCCCTACCGAGCGGTCAACGACATCCCGCGGATCGAGGCCGAGCAGACTGGCGGCGCGATCGTTGAGCAGTCGGATCTTGCCGCGCTCGTCGAGCGCCACCACCCCAGCGCCGACCGAAGCCAAAATCGCCTGAACCCTGGACTTTTCTTGCTCCAGCGCTCGCTGACTGACGTCCAGCTGTTCGGCCATCGCATTGAACGCGCCCTGTAACCGTCCGAATTCGTCGCGTCGAGCAGGTGACGGTAAACGGTAGGAGAGCCGTCCCGCGGCGATCTGTCGGGTGCCGCGCTCGAGCGCTGATAGCGGCCGCGCCATGTACCTCGAGAGCCCGCCGCTGACGATCAACAGAAACCCCAGCGAGAATGCCGACAGCAGGAACACCCCCTCACCCAATCGCTGCAAGTCGGCACGCGCGCGGTCTTCACGAATCAACAACGGCGTAGCGAGCACGTAGCCCGCTGGTGCCTCGGGTTCGACCAATGGTTGGTAGGCTACCAGGAAAGATCGCTGGCCGAGCACCATCGAATCGAAAGCCAGTGGACGGCGAACACCAAACAGATCCGCATACACTTCGCCCGGCATACGATCGGCAAACAGTCGTGAGGCAAAGATCTCGGGCCGACTCGACGCCACCGTTCGACCGCGCCAATAGAGAACCAGATCCTGCTGCAGAACCTCTGCGATCTCTCGCAACCGGTCGGTCAAGAGGCGCGGTGTTCCGCGTTCGAGCGCTGGGTCGTCGACGACCATCCGGCTGGCTGCGGCCAGCGCTTCGGCGGCCGCACTCCGGGTCGCCTCTTGCAGTTCGATGCGCGTCGCGCGGTAGCCAAGCACTGCGTACAAGGTGAGCGGCACAGCAGCTACCGCTAGAAACGCGAGTAATAGTTGCAGGCGAAACGAATGCAACGGATTCTCGGCCCTGAGGCTGGCCCACCATCGACCGCGCGTGCGCACGTCTCCCCAACGCTCGATCAACCCCAACAACATGCCGCAGATTACCCCAACGAAGGCGAATACGGCGTACGAGCGTGCGGTAGGCAACAGTGGTTCGAGCGGCATCGCGAGCTGGACCGGCTCCTCACCCTCGCGGACGACCGTCGTCAGCAACGTCCCCGGTGGCGGCACCTCATCGGAACTGAGCGCGGTGATTTGCGGTGTGTTAGCGGGCGGGCCGGAACCCGCCAGGAGATCCGTGAGGACAAACGCCGATCCGGTTGCCGGCTCTCGGAGCTCGAGCGCCCCGGTGGTCATCGCGACCGCTGCGCCGACGCGTTCCTCGACCTCATCGACGACTTCGTTCACGGGAACGATCGCCCACCAGATACCGCGGTCACGCGGCGCGCCTTCGATCTCAACTCTTGGAACCGTTGTTTCGCGCGCGTAGCGCCGCGCCCGACCGGACAAATCGACGGCCGACAGCGCGAATTGACTGACCGTCGATCCATCCGCATCGAACAGATACAGCCCGGACGCAAAGTCGAGCGTCCGGAGCGGGCTCTGGTTCCACAACAGCAACGCGGCGTCGCGATTCGAGTCCTGAATCGCTCGCTTCACCTCGGGCGACGTCGCCAGATACTCGATCGTCCGCGTCATGTTGTACTGCAGCCACTGGGTCGAGGCTTCGCCGATCCGCTCGGCACGCTCAACCAGCAACTCGTGCGCCGCCTGGACCCGGGCGAAAGCCACGATTGGAAACGTGAGCACACACGCCAACCCAACCGCCGCCAGCGAGAAACGGACACTGGATGCGGGGTGAGCATCGTCTCGCCGCCGGCCGGCAGCATCTATCAGCACCGCAGCACCAACGGCACCCAAGCCCAGCAACGGTCCAATCGCCGAGAATCGACCTGCCATTGCGGCACTCTGAAGATTGAAAGCGGCCAGAGCGAGCATCGTCGCGGTCACGCTCGCCGCACCCAGCACCCATCCCTTGCCGGTTGGCATGTTGAGCCACCGAAAGACGATCGCCAGCGCTCCGATCGCCGCCGCGCCCAACAGGGCGAAGCTCAGCAACACGAGCAGATAGGGCGGCGAGAACAAGAGCGTTGAGCTAAAAAAGACGCTCGGGCTCATGCTCTCCAGCGCCCGCTCGACGACCATCCCGGTAGCCGGCGCGACCTCGAGTGCCAACGCGGCGGCTCCAGCCACCACCGGTACCACCCACAGCGGGGACAGCCGTCGTCGCGATTCTGGAATGAGCGTGTAAGCGGACAACACGATCAGAAAAACGATCGCCGCGGTGAACATCAAGTCCCCGGGCGAACGACCACCGGGTCCCAAGAAATCGGTCGCAAAGGTCAGTGGGCTAAACCACGCCTCGGGCAACAACCGCGCCGCGAAACGGGACTCCATAACGAACCCCCAGAGCCCGATCAGGACGATCGTCTGTCCAGTGAGACCCGTCGCCCAGCGCGTCAAGCTCGCCCCCTCACGACGTCGCCGTGCCAGTTGCCAGATCGCACCCGTCGCCCATAAAAGCGGCCACAAATAGAGACCGGCCAGCATCCGCCGTGCATCGCGTCTACGCTCGGCCAGATAACGCCGGAGCATAAATCGTTCGCTCACGATCGACGCGACCGCTTCTCCATCCGACCCACGAATGGTCGCCGACGGGGAGGGCTGCTCGGGCTCTTCGCCCGGCGCTAATACACGAAAGGCCAGGTTTTCGCCCCGCTCCAGCGTCGTCAGCATCAGATCGGTCTCGCCGACGCCTCGCCGTAACGGGGTTTCAACCGCCCAGAGGTCTTTCACCGCGACGACGAAGCTGTCCGACTCGACGCTCCACGGAACGGCGGCGTAAGCCAGCGTGTAGCCGGCCGGACGACGCACTACGCCACCGGCTAGCGGCGCCATCACCGAGTCGGCCGGCAGCCGACCACCCCGCGGCTCACCCCACCAAGCGCGCAAGCTGCCCGCCGCGTCGTACACCTCGACCCCGACACCGGTCGGCAGCAGCGATGGCACTGCGCGGCCCAGCGCGACGAAC
>JBFGIA010000061.1:0-14489 GCA_041577935.1 Gemmatimonadota bacterium
GTCACGCCGATATGTACGGATGCGTGCTGACCCCGCCCGTAACCTCGGATGGTGACGTGGGCGTGTTGTTTCTTCACAACGAAGGGTTCAGCACGATGTGCGGTCATGGGATCATTGGGCTCGTCAAGGTCGGGCTGGATTGTGGTCTGATCGATGCTGACGAAAAGGATCGAATCCGGATCGATACGCCAGCGGGGAGAGTGTCTGCGACGGCGTCGATCGAGAACGGCCAAGTAACACGTGTTTCGTTTCTCAACGTGCCTTCGTTCGTAATGGCGTTGGACGAAGTCATCCATGTCGAATCGCTGGGCCAAGTCCGTTTTGACATCGCCTTCGGAGGAGCGTTCTACGCGTACGTCGACGCTCCATCGCTTGGTATTGAGCTCAGTCGAGGGAACATGCCTGAGATGATCGATGCCGGAATGCGAATCAAGCGCGCGGTAGCAGACCGCCAACTGATCTGTCATCCGGGGGGCGAGCCGGATCTCGACTTCCTGTACGGGACGATCTTCGTTGAGCGCATCGAGGCGGGTGACGTCCATAGTCGTAACGTCTGCGTGTTTGCCGAAGGTGAGGTCGATCGTTCGCCCACCGGTACGGGCGTCAGCGGTCGCGCCGCGATTCATCACGCGCGAGGGGAGCTCCCGGCCGACGAGTGGATCACGATCGAGAGTCTCATCGGAACGCAGTTCCAGGTTCGAGTTTATGAGACAACGGAAGTTGCTGGCGTTTCAGCCGTGGTGCCGGAAGTACGCGGAACTGCCCATATCACGGGCAGAAACGAGTTTTTGATCGACCCTGACGATCCGCTGGCCGAGGGATTTCTCCTGCGATAGCGTGAGCGGTGCGAGAGACATTCGATAATCTCCGGGAGGATTTAGAATGAAACGTCTAATCCCGATCATACTGCTGGGGTTCGTTTCGGCGACGATCCCGGCTTCCACGATTGGTCAAGAGCCAACCGTAGATGTTGCCGATCCGGCCCAAGTCACGCTAGAGCGCCTGTTTGGCGAGGACAGGATTCATGGAGATTTTCTCGGGCCCGTACAGTGGCTCAACGGCTCTGCCTACACGACCATCGAACCGTCTCCGGACCTGGCTGGTTCACACGATATTGTTCAACACGACGCCCGCACCGGTGAGAGTAGAGTCCTGATATCGGCTAGAGATCTAGTCCCCGAGGACGCCGATCTGCCATTGGCAATCCAAGGCTACACGTGGTCGGACGACTTCCGGAAACTGCTGGTGTTCACCAATTCGCGCCGGGTGTGGCGCGAGAACACGCGCGGCGATTTCTGGGTCTTCGATCGCGAGACCAGCGAGCTGATCCAGCTCGGTGGTGATGCCGAGCCGTCGACCCTTATGTTCGCCAAGTTTTCACCCGACGGCAGCCGGGTCGGCTATGTCCGCGAGAACAACGTCTACGTCGAGACGTTGGCTACCGGGGAGATCGCGCAGCTCACGACGGATGGTTCGCGCACGATCATCAACGGGACCTTCGATTGGGTGTACGAGGAGGAGCTAGACCTGCAAGACGGTTGGCGTTGGAGCCCAGACGGCCAAAAGATCGCGTATTGGCAACTCGACGCTTCGGGTGTGCGCGACTTCCTGCTTATCAACAACACAGACTCGCTGTATTCGTACACGATCCCCATCCAGTACCCGAAAGCAGGTTCCACCAACTCGGCGGCCCGCGTCGGAGTCGTCGGCATCGACGACCAGGCCACGCGTTGGTTGGATGTTCCCGGCGACCCGCGAAACAACTACATCGCCCGCATGGATTGGGCTGCCAACTCGGACGAGGTAGTAATTCAACACCTCAACCGGTTGCAGAACACACTCCAGATCATGCTCGGTCAATCGGACGATGGTACAGTCAGGACGGTCTATACGGAGCGCGATAGCGCCTGGGTCGACATGCGTGAGAACGCACTCGCGTGGTTGCCCGGTGGCCAGGAGTTCGTGTGGATCAGCGAGATTGATGGCTGGCGTCACGCGCACGTGGTTTCACGAGATGGCACTGTAGTACGCACGCTGACTCCGGGTCCTACGGACATAATCGCGGTGGAGAGGATCGATGTGGAAGGCGGTTGGCTCTACTACCTGGCTTCACCGGACGATGCCTTGCATCGATACTTGTTCCGCGTCTCGCTGGACGGTTTGAACGGACCCGAACGGTTGACACCGACCGACCAGCCGGGTTCACACAGCTACCATGTGGCTCCAGGCGGCGAGTGGGCGATTCACACGTGGTCGTCGTTCGGGAGTCCGCCCATTACTGACCTGGTCCATCTTCCAGATCACGCCGCGGCGCGAACGCTGGTCGACAACGCCGAGCTTCGGGCCTACGTGAACGGGCTCGATCGGGGGCCAATAGAGTTCTTCCAGGTCGATGCCGGTGACGTGACGCTCGACGGATGGATTATGAAGCCGCCCGACTTCGATCCCTCGCAGCGATACCCGGTGCTGTTCTACGTTTACGGCGAACCGTGGGGGCAGACCGTGCTCGACGAGTGGGGTGGGGGGCGGTACTTGTGGCATCTGCTGCTCACCCAGCGAGGTTATCTCGTCGCCAGTCTCGATCCGCGTGGCACACCCGCGCCGCGTGGTCGGGAGTGGCGCAAGACGATCTACAAGCGCATTGGAACGTTGACCTCGGCCGATCTGGCCGCTGGTGCCAAAGAGGTGGTTGCGCGACCGTATGTGGACCCGTCGCGGGTCGCGATCTGGGGTTGGAGCGGCGGCGGCTCGCAGAGTCTAAACGCGATTTTCCGCTACCCGGACGTCTTCGGAACGGCGATGGCCATTGCACCTGTACCGGACGTCCGCTTGTACGACACGATCTATCAAGAGCGGTACATGGGTCTCCCTCAGGACGAGCCCGAAGCGTACGAGAACAGCTCTCCGCTCACGTTCGCCGACGGGTTGGAAGGCAATCTCCTCCTCGTCCACGGAACCGGTGACGATAACGTCCACTACCAAGGGACCGAACGCTTGATCAACGCCCTGGTGGAGGCCAACAAGCCGTTCAGTGTTATGGTCTACCCGAACCGGTCGCACGGGATCTTCGAGGGCCGGAACACGACCCTCCACCTGTACTCGTTGTTGACCCGCTACCTGAAGCAACATGTGGAACCGGGTCCAATGCGGTGGAAAATCAGCTCGATCCTCTCACATCGTAATAGGAGGTAAGACGTGCAAACGGAGAAGGCGACGTTCGGAGCGGGTTGTTTTTGGGGCATCGAGGTCACCTACGCCCAGATCAAAGGGGTGACCAGCACGGCGGTCGGTTTTATGGGAGGGAAGACCGAGGATCCATCCTACGAAGACGTCTGCACCGACACGACCGGGCACGCCGAGGTGGTTCAAGTCGAGTTCGACCCTCAGGTGGTCTCCTACGAACAGTTGCTGGACGTGTTTTGGCGATCGCACGACCCGACCCAGGTCAACCGCCAGGGCCCCGATATTGGAACCCAGTACCGGTCGGCTGTCTTTTTCCACTCGCCCGAACAGGAAGACATTGCTCGGAGATCGAAGGCGGAACTCGAACGCGAGGGGCGGTTCAAGCGTCCGATCGCGACCCACATCGAGCCTGCGGCGACGTTCTATCGAGCCGAGGAGTATCACCAGCGATACCTGGAGAAGCGCGGGCTCGCGCACTGCACGGTCCCGGCGAGCAACGACGATCACGACTGATCCGGAGGTGACCCAGCACGTGCGGGAGCGGGCGTTGCGGCTGCTCGCACGCCGCGAGCACACCGTCAAAGAGCTCGGTCAGAAGTTGAGTCACGGTGGTGACGTCGATGTGTCCGTTGTGCGATCGGTCATCGACGAGTTGGCCCGCAAGGATTTGGTCTCGGATCTCCGCTACGCGTCGGCGTACGCGTTGGATACTGTGCGGCTCAACCCCCGGGCGCGGCGGCAATTGGTGAGCGAGCTGGTCGATAAGGGTGTTCCGGCGCGAACCGCTGCGCAGGCAGTCGATGAGGTATTCGTAGATGAGAACGTCAACGACGGTGATCTCGCTCGGCGAGTGGCCGAGCGGTACCTGCCACGCCTACACGACAAACCCGACGCAGCACGATGGCGAAGGCTGGCCGGGTACCTCCAACGGCGCGGATTCGACAACATGCTGATCTACGACGTGTGCCGGGAGCTTCTACCGGAGCCGGAGGGTTAGCGATGCCCTGCGCGGCGATTATGACCGGCCCCGGACAGCCGATCGAAGTGCAAGATCGGCCGCTTCCCGATCTAGAACCGGGGGCGGTGCTTCTCGAGACGATCTACTCGGAAGTGTGTGGCACCGACGTGCATCTTCATCACGGCCGATTGGCAGGTGTGCCGTACCCGATCATCCCGGGCCACGTGTCGGTCGGCCGCGTGATCGAGGTCGCGGGCGAGGTTCTCGACATCGCTGGACATCCGGTTCGCCAGGGAGACGTCGCGACGTTTCACGATGTACACGAGACGTGTCATGCATGCTGGTACTGTCAAGTCGCTCGAGCCCCGAACCGGTGCCCGTCCCGCAAGGTGTACGGAGTTACCTATGGCGCCGACGATGGACTGCTTGGCGGGTGGAGCGAATCGATCTATCTCAAGCCCGGCGTCAAGGTGATTCCCCTGCCGGAGAGCGTGTCACCGGAACGATTGATCGCGGCCGGCTGTGGGCTGGCGACGGCGATCCACGCCGTCGACCGCGCCGGGATTCGGGTCGGCGATGCGGTCGCCGTTCAGGGCAGCGGACCGGTTGGTCTGGGCGCGGCTATTCTGGCGCTGCTATCGGGCGCCGATCCGGTGATCGTCGTCGGCGACCCGGCCGAACGTCTGGAGACCGCCCGCGCGTTTGGGGCCGACGACGTTGTATCGGTGTCAGAGACCTCTCCGGCCGAGCGCGTCGAGATCATCCGCGAGTTGACAGGTGGACGCGGTGCCGACGTGACCATCGAAGCCACGGGTGTACCGTCAGCCGTTCGGGAAGGGCTCGGCATGACGCGCGATGCCGGATGCTACGTAATCGTTGGTCATTACACGGATGCTGGTGAAGTGACGATCAACCCCCACACCGACATCAATCTGAAGCACCTCGAGATCCGCGGTACGTGGGGCGCCGACTTCAACCACTTCTATCGCATGGTCAAGATCCTCGGCCGACACGGAGATCGATTCGATTGGGAGCGGATGATCACGCGTCGCTATCGATTGGATGAAATGAACGACGCTCTCCGTGACGTTGAGGGTGGGCACGTCGTCAAGGCGGTCGTCGAGCCGTGAAGCGACGCTGCAGTTGGGTGGGATCTGAGCTTATGATCGGGTATCACGACTCAGAGTGGGGCGTTCCGCTTCATGACGATCGTCGACTGTTTGAGTTCTTGCTGCTCGATGGCGCACAGGCTGGTTTGTCATGGGAGATGATCTTGAAGAAACGCGAGAACTATCGAAAAGCATTCGATAATTTCAAGCCGGAAGTGATCGCCCGATACGACGACGAGAAAAAGCGGCAGCTGCTCGCGGATTCAGGCATCGTCCGAAATCGTCAGAAGGTCGCGTCGGCGGTCAAGAATGCGCGCGCTTTCCTGGAGGTTCAGGCCGAATTTGAGACGTTTGACGCCTACATCTGGCAGTTCGTCGGCGGCAACACCATCCAGAACAGGTGGCGGACCCAATCCTTGATCCCGGCCAAAACCGCCGAGTCCGAAGCGATGAGCGTGGACTTGAAGCGCCGGGGCTTTGGGTTCGTCGGCCCCACCATTTGCTATGCGTTCATGCAGGCCGCTGGCATGGTCAACGATCACACACTGGACTGTTACCGTCACGCAGAGTGCGCAGCCCTGGCTCAACGGGACTAGCCAAGGTCTACTCGTCTCGATCCCAGCTCTGCTTGACCTTCACCCGGGAGCTCTCGTCGATCTCAGTCGCATCGACTTTCTGATAATTCAACGTGATCGTTTCCATCGGGCGATCACCGGTTGCGTCGATGCTGTAGCTCGTGATCATGACCTTCTCCAGCTTGTACTTCATGTAAGTCGCCTCTGCTCCGGAACGCTCAGGCGCCTCGAGCTCAACGCTCGGGAAATGCGTACCATTGGCGCACGCCAACATTATTTTCGGCGACGAGGCATCGTACTCCTTCGTCATAGTCACGTCTCCGAGCTTCACGTCGCCACGGCGACGCGCAGCGTTCTGTCCAGCGGTTGGCTTGTGCGCTCCCCAATCGATCGATAGAACATCGATCCACTTATCGTGATTCTCATCCACGGATTCGCCATCGATATCCGGGAGCTTGATATACATATCAACGGCCGCGGTCGGTGGATTATAGACGCGACCCGAGACGACCGGCTGGTCGGGGTCACCTTGCGCTTTGACGCTGGGTACGAACGCGATCAGCAGGGCGAGTCCGAACCCGATGACGCAAACAAACGAGTGGAGCTTGCTGGTTGGGTACTGATCGAACATGGTTTCCTCTCCTAAAGCGTTGCTTTCTCGTTGACCCTGAGTTGATGTACGGGCGATACACCGAGCACTTGAGTAGGTGCCCTTTGCGGCTTCGCGGAGCCGCCTGTATCTTGGGTCAAGTCCCCATGCAGCAACCACATAGCAGGGCGGGTGATCCCGCCCCTTCGTATTTTCGACGGTACCCATGACCGGTCACGAGCTGCGCCAGCGATTCCTCGATTTCTTCGTCGCCAACGGCCACACGGCGGTAGCCTCGGCGCCGCTTGTCCCCGAGGACGATCCGACGTTGTTGTTTGTGAACGCGGGGATGGTGCCGTTCAAGGATGTCTTCACCGGCCAACGCTTGGTCGATTACGCGCGCGCGGTGTCGTCACAAAAGTGCCTCCGCGTCTCGGGCAAGCACAACGACTTCGAAAACGTGGGGTATACGCCGCGCCACCATACGTTCTTTGAAATGCTCGGCAACTTTTCGTTTGGCGACTACTTCAAGCGCGAGGCGATCGCGCTGGCGTGGAAGTTCCTCACCGAAGACCTCGAACTGCCGGCGGATCGACTTTGGGCCAGCGTTCATGAGAGCGACGATGAGGCGGCTGACCTCTGGCCGGAGGTCACTGGGATTCCCGCGGAGCGGGTCCTCCGGATGGGCGACAAAGACAATTTCTGGGCGATGGGAGACACCGGTCCGTGTGGGCCGTGCTCCGAGATCTTCTGGGACTTTGGCCCCGAGTATGGCGCAGGCACCCCGGCCGATAACGAAGATCGGTACCTTGAAATCTGGAACTTGGTGTTTATGCAGTTCGAGAGCCGCGCCGATGGCACGCGGATCGATCTGCCGCGACCATCCGTTGACACGGGGATGGGGCTGGAGCGCATCGCGGCCGTTGTTCAGGGTGTGTACTCGAACTACGACAGCGATCTGTTCACGCCCTTGCTCGCGGCGATCGCATCAAAGACGGATCAAACGTACGAGCCCGACACCGATGTGGGCGTCTCGTTTCGTGTTCTCGCCGATCACGGTCGAGCGGCGGCGTTCCTGATCGGGGACGGCGTGTATCCGACCAACGAGGGCCGCGGCTACGTGCTGAGGCGGATCGTTCGCCGGGCCGTGCGCCACTATTGGATGCTCGACGTTCACCGACCGGTGCTCCACGAGATCATTCCGACGATTGTCGCCGAAATGGGCCCGTCGTTCCCAGAGCTGTCAACCCATGAACAACAGATTCAGGTGATCCTCGAAGCCGAGGAACAGCGTTTTCTCCAAACGATCGATCAGGGAATGGAGATTCTGGACAAGCTTCTGGCGACGACGCCAGCAGGTACCGATGTGCCTGGTGACGACGTCTTTACGCTTTATGACACCTACGGTTTTCCGCCCGACCTAACCGAACTGATCGCCAGAGAGCGAGGTCACGGTGTCGATGACCGAGGGTATCAGAAGCGTATGATGGAGCAGCGCGAGAGGGCTCGCAAAGCGAGCGGCTTTGAAACGGCAGACGTTGACGCGGCAGGTCCGAAGCTGGACGCAGACTCGAAGTTCGTCGGCTACGATCAGCTCGACGTCGATACGACCATCGAACACATCGAAGCGGACGGTGACCATCTTCGGTTGGTTCTGCGCGAGAACCCATTCTACGCTACTGGTGGTGGGCAGGTGGCCGATACCGGCGTGATCGATGGGGAGGGGTTTGGGCTCGCCGTTCTTGACGTCGAGCGGCACGGTGAGGTGTTCGTGCTCGTGGCCGAGGTTGTCAAGGGTGACGCCAGCAAGGTCGTCGTCGGTGCGACGGTGCGCGCAATGGTGGACGAAACACAGCGTCGTGACACCGAGCGCCATCACACGGTGACGCACGTGATTCACGCGATCCTCCGCGATCGACTCGGGGGGCACGTGCGACAGGCAGGCTCGCTGGTCGCGCCCGACCGCATGCGGTTTGATTTCTCGCACCCCAAGGCGTTGACGACACAGGAGATCGAGATGATCGAGGACGAGGCTAACGCGTGGGTCTTATCCGATCTGCCGGTCGATAAAGAGATCATGGGGTTTGACGAAGCCAAGTCGCGTGGTGCGATCGCGCTCTTCGGCGAGAAGTATGGCGACCAGGTGCGAGTCGTTGCGATCGGTGACGATGAATCGATCGAGCTGTGCGGAGGGTGCCATGTCACGCGAACGGGTGAGATCGGAGCGGTGAAGATCCTTTCTGAGTCGAGCGTCGCCGGTGGTGTTCGGCGTCTCGAGGTGGTAACGGGCTTCCGCGCGCTCAAGGAGTTCAAGCAGACTGAGCGGGTACTGGCGGAGGCTTCCCGGCGGCTAAAGGTATCCCAAAATGAGTTGCCGACTCGCATCGATCGGTTACTTGAAGAGAAGCGCGAAATCGAAAAGCGTTTCGAGGCTGCTCGGCGCCAGGCGATGCAGGGCGGAGGGAGCGGACTCGCCCAACGATCGACGACCGTGGATGGGTTCGAAGTGGTGACGCTCCGAGCCGAACCCGTATCGATGGACGATTTGCGCACGATCGGTGACACCGTTCGTGAACAACTCGGCTCGGGGGTCGGGGTTATTGGCGCCGAGCTGGAGGGTAAGGCCAACCTGCTGACGGTCGTCACCGACGATCTGATCGAAGCCGGGACGCTCGACGCGCCCCGGGTGATCGGCGAGTTGGCGCCGCTGATTGGCGGCCGTGGCGGGGGCAAGAAACACATGGCGCAAGCCGGCGGAAAGGACATCGAGAAGATCGATGCGGCGCTCGAACAGGCACCTGAAATAGTGGCCTCGCTGGTTCGCGGTTGAACCGATCCCGCCCGCCCGAGGTCGACTCGTTCGCGGTGGCGCTCAGCGAGTGGCTGGCCAGTTTCACGATGCCTGAATCGTTAGCCGGCGAGATGGCCAACGTCTGTTCTGGCGGTGCACCGTGGCCAGCCGCGATCGGCGGCTCAGCGGCACGACGGTCCGGATGGGGGGACGCTGAATCGCTGGTCTGGGGTATCGCCGTGGGGGGGCTGGCCGGTGGGTTGGAAGGCGCCAGCGCCAGTCTTGTATCAGGTGTGGATGTGGGCCGAACGCCCGGTACTGCGGTCGATGGCGCCGCCGGCACGTTGCTCGCGGCTGATGGCTTGGTAGCCGCCGCTCACGAGGCGTTAGGGTCGCTCGGCCCTGATCGACTCAAGATCGTGATGAGTGCGCTGGACCAGGAGTTTGGTGACGGTGGACCGTGGGGCAGGCTGGCCCGGGTGGGTGGCTTGGCTTGGCCAGTCATCGTGCCGTTGGCGTTGACGCCAGCTGCCAGCACCGATCCGCAGGGTCCCTGGACAGACTACGCGAACACTTGGCGTGAGGTCTATGGCTCGCGAGGCGGGACCGAGGTAACCGTGGAATCGAGCTCCCTGTGGAACCATCCAGCGGCGGATGACGCCACGCGTACCCTGATGCAGGCGGCGACCGATGAAGCGCGCACCGTGCAAGCCGAACTCGCATCGCGGTTGGAGGCGCGCTAGGTCCGAGCCCGCGACAGCAGGATCAGAGCAACCACGAAGAACACGCCGTTTGCAAGCCACGCCGCCCATAACGGCGCCAATCCACCCCCGTAGCCAATACCCTGCCCAACCCGCAAAAACCCCCAGAATACGATCGTCAGAAAGAGCGCGATGCCGAAACCCATCGCTCCGCCGTGTCGACTCGTGTGGGCCGCGGATCCGACAAGCGCCACTCCGAACAAGACGATGATCAGGTTCGCGAACGGGTACGACAGCTTCATCTGGAGATCGACTTCCTCTTCGCGCGTATCAGCGCCGAGCCGGCTTCGCTTGGCGATGTACGTATCCAGATCGGCGTAGCCCATCTCCTCAGGCTCCTTGTCTTCCGCCAGCAGTTCCTCAGGTCGATCGACGAACTCCGGCGATCGCAGTAGCGAGAAGGTGAACATCCGCTCGTCACCCTCGGCTGGAAACAGGCGCATCTCTCCGCGTTGAAGCACCCATGTTTCGCTCCGTGGCTCCCAAACCATTTGGGGAGCGTTAATACGAAGGAACGTTCCGTCCTTGAATTGACGTTGGATTTCGACCTGATCGGCCGACGCTCCGGTTTGATTCGTGTCGCTTTCTTCGACGAAGAGCGCTCGCACGATGTATGTGTAACCTTTTTCACTCTGGTAGACGAAATTTCCACGATAGTCGTCGCGCCTCGGACCCTCGCCGATGATCTCCTCCTCAAAGACATCGTTAACCCTAGCGTTCAAGACTGGAATCCAGGTTTCACCGAAGACAAGACTAGCGACACTGACGAGAAACGAGAAGAAAATTACCGGTAGAGTGATCCGATAGAGGCTGAGACCACTCGATTTCATGGCTGTCAGCTCACCGTGTCGACCCAGGTCGCCAATCGACAAGATGGTCGCGACCAACATCGCCATTGGAAGCGTCAACAAAAGGTTGTATGGAGTCTGGTAGAAGTAGTACTTGCCAACCGAGCTCCAGGGAGCTTCCTGGTCGAGATAGAGATCGATGTGATCCATCAAGTGAATCATCACGAAAATTGCCGTGAACGCGAACAGCGCAAGGCCGAGGATCTTGAGGAACTCTCCCATCACGTGCCGGTCGAGGCGACGTATGAAAATCATGCCGCCAACTTTCTCCGAGGCCACCACTTAGGCAGCTTGAACCTGTGCGCGCGTGCGTCGCGGGATGCGCGGCTGAACAGCCAGATCCCGAACGCGAGAAACACGATGTTGGCCAACCACATCGCCAACCACGGAGGCAAAAGGCGCCGATCGGCCAGATCCTCGCCGCCCGTCAGAGCCATGTAGTAGAAGACAAATGCCAACGTGCTCAAACCCATTGCGAAACCGTACCCTCCGCGCTTGGCGCGCACTCCGATAGGAGCCCCGACCAGAATGAAGATCAAACAGGCGAAAGGGATGGCGAACTTCTTGTGGTATTCGACTAGGTACTTGCTCCGCTGGCGCAATGCGTAGTCGACCCCCTGACTCAGTCGTTCCACAGTGTTTGCCCGGAAGCGTTCTTGATCAATCGGCGCCTGGCTTCTGACGGCGCCAAAACCGATCGTGTCCCTGGTCGCAAGCACAAGCGTGTCTCCGATCAGAGTGGCGACGTGGGCCGTGACCACTCCTTTCAGTTCTTGGCGTGCAGTGTCGATTTTTGCTTGTTCAACACGAACATTGTCGAGCAGTGTGCCGAGATTCATCTCGCGGTCGCTGCGCATGCCGGAGTCTTCTCGGGCACGGTCAAGCCGCGACGACACACCGCGCATGACTAATTGCTGACGCTCGAAATCGAGCACTTCATACTCGCCGGGTTGAGTGACATCGCGGTGGTGGATTCGGCCATCCCAAAGTGTCAGGACAGCATCTTCCTGATTGGTTGTGTAGTCGAGTCGCCCCGAGTCGGCGAAGATGGTGCGCTGCACGCTCAAGTCCGACATGTCAAAGATTCTGAGCCCGTACATCATATTGGTCTCTCGGTTGAGTCGGTCTGGCTCTATCCGGTAATCTCCCAAACCGGTTGGATCGTTGAACCGTTTCTCTTCCAGGACCACGGTGGGTTTTGTGCGCTGGATGTCTTGCATGAGTCGACTCAAGCGATGGTTACTCTCTGGCAAGACGGTGTCGTTGAACCAGATTGTGGCAAGGGACAGCAAGAAAGCAGCTATGATCGTCGGCACCAATATCTGGTGAAAGCCGACGCCGTTTGCCCGCATCGCGGTGATCTCGTTATCGCCGGCCAGCCTTCCGAAGGCGGCCATCGTGGCGACCAAAACGGCCATAGGGATCGTCACCGCTATCGTGAGCGGAATCGAGAGCAGGAAGATCTCGACGATCACCATGGCGCCCAGTCCCTTTCCGGCGAGCGACTGGAATTGCCGAGCCACCTGGTTCATCAGCATGATAAACGTGAAAATGACGAGCCCGAAGACGAACGGACCGAGGTGTTCGCGAAGCGTGTACAGGGACAGCGTGCGGGCGCTGACCCACTCTTGCCAACGGCTCATGAAGGAGGTCCTCAAGCTGGTGGCGCCAAGTGGCCCACTAAACGGCTGGATCTATATTCAAAAGTGTGCACGTCTGCCAACCCACTGTCGCGCGAATCTCAGGTGTCGACTCCGCTTCGGCGCTAGAGTCAAGGCCAAAGTAATATTGATGTCTTGCCCCGCGCCTGCGGGACCACCGCGATTCGTATACCCTGCATGAGTCTGACTGCTCCCCCGACCCGCTTTGTGACGCGCCTCATCTGGGGCGCTGCCCTGGCTGTAGTGGTCGCCAGCCCGCTTTCGGCGCAGCAAGAGCAACGAGGCCCTTCCCTTGTCTGGCGAACAGAGCGCTGGCAGACCAGCGTGGTGCGCCTCCCGGCCGATAGCCTGCTCGAGTTTGATCCACAGCTGGGTTTTGTCGTTCCGCGTGGAGCCGATGTGCCTCCCGCCGAAGCGCGTCGTCCGGCCGCCATGGGGTTCAGCCTCGACGCTTACACACGAGGTGTCGAGGCTCGTATGCGTGAAGAGCTATGGGCGAGCATTGTGGTCGGTCGGCTCTCCGGCAGGTCACAAGCCACGGAAGGTTTGATACCCGAGCTCGAGAACCCGCTCAGGGTTCCGGCCCCGTTAGCGGCTGTATTTGGCGAGGGATCGGTGTTCGATGTGCAGGGCAGGCTGCACCTCGGTGCGCTCGGATCGCGCAGTACTCAGGACCCGGACATCCGATCCGAGCTCCTCAGACGAGCGGCAGGCGGCTTCGATCTCGATCTGGATCAGACCCTTGATCTGAAGATCCTGGGAACCGTCGGAACGAAGCTCGACGTCGCGGTCGACTTCAACTCGCAACGCGAGCTGGAATCTAAGCAGCTGATCTCACTGGCGTACGCGGGGACGGATGACGAGATCTTGAAACAGGTCGAGGTCGGAGATATACGCGTTACTCTGCCGCCCTCTCGGTTCCTGGGGAGTGGTGTTGCACAGGGCACATTTGGAGCTCAGGCGGTGGCCCAGCTTGGTCCGGTCGATCTGCGAGTTCTCGGCTCGCGAAAAGAGGGACAGACGACCACACGGTCTCTCTCGATCGAGCCCAGCGGAGATGGCGTCTTATCCGAGGTGAGCCTCGATATCAAGGATACGCAGTTTCAGAACGACCGGTTCTTTCTCTTGTTTCATCCGGACTCCCTTGTTCCGGGTCGAATCCTCTATCCGAGCGCGGGTACGTCTATCCTTACCCCTGCGTCTTTGCCTGAGCCTAACTCTCTCAACGTGTGGCTGGACGACGGAAACTTCACCAACAACCGCGAGCTGGCATCGAAACCGGGAACGGCATTAATCAATCCCACCCTTCCTGACACGCTTTCCCAGCAGACGCATACAGGATTCTTCGATCTGCTGATCGAAGGGGAGGACTATGTGATCTCGGACGGCGTCATCGTTCAGATGAGCCGGCAACTCAACGATAATGAAGTGCTCGCCGTTGCTTACGTGACAACGGGCGGGACAGAAGTGGGTACGCCGCAAGAGGCTGAGGATCAAATCCTCAAGTTGATCAAACCGATCAATCCTGACACGCTGGACTTCACATGGGATTACACCCTCAGAAACATCTACTCGCTACGCGAGCCGAACATCCAGTTGGGCTCTCTAGAATTGACTATCTATCGCGGCGCGCAGGACCTCAAAGAGACGTTTGAGACGATCGACGGTGAATCCCGCAAGTACTCAGAGATCTTTGGCGTGACCGATGTGAATGAACGCGTGAGCGTGCCACGGGTTCTGCGCGATCCTTTTGGTGGCCCGGATTATCTCGTGCTGCCCAACATCCGACCGTTCTTCGAGCCAACCGACGAAATCGGTGCTCCGATCGTGATCGAACGTCCAAACCGACAGCTATACTTCAACAGCGATCCGAATCGGACGGCGCTGGACGATCAGGTCTACTTCATCGAAGCGACCTACCTCTCCCAGGGCGGCTTGACTGGCGAGATCGAACTCGGAGCCGCCAATCTGATTGACGGCTCCGAGCGAATTACGATCGGCGGAGAGGTTCTCA
>JBFGIA010000062.1:0-14447 GCA_041577935.1 Gemmatimonadota bacterium
AGCTCCACGACACCACGCTGCCGTCGGAATCGGTGCTTTGATCGGTGAACATGCAATTGAGGTCCGTGCAGTTCGACGTGAACGCCGCTGTCGGAGGCACGTTCGCCGCTGGCGCCGTCACCGTCACATCCGACGATGTTGCATCAGTTGCCCCCTCGTTGTCCGTCACCGCTAGCGATACGGTATACGTCCCCGCCGCCGTGTAGCTGTGCGACGGGTTCTGAGTCGTCGACGTGGTGCCGTCGCCAAAGTCCCAGCTCCACGACACCACGCTGCCGTCGGAGTCGGTGCTCTGATCTGTGAACGTGCAATCCAAATCGGTACAACTCGAGGTGAACGCCGCCGTCGGCGACGCGTTCCCCGGCGGGGCTACGTACTTGGTCGACAACCAGTCATGGACATCGCTCAGCTCGGTGTCAGTCAGCGCACGGCTGTACACCAGTACCTCGGCGATCGACCCGTCCAGCCTCTCGCCGTAGGTGCCCTGTCGCGCCAACAGGATGCTCCCCGGATTCGAGACCGATCCCGTCGACCCCACGAAGGCACCGTCGAGGTGCATCTCGGCCGAAGACGACGATTGGCGCAACGTCTGGATCACCCACCGACCGCTTGTGACACCCGGACCGGTCACGTACGCAAACGTGTAGTTGCGGTAGAAGCTGACGTACGGGCCCATGAAGAAAGAGAACCCACCGTTCAGCATCTTGCCTGAGGCCCCCGCACGCGACTTGTAGACCGCAACGATCGTCGTCGTAGTAGGCGAGTTGGCGCTAGTCGACATTCCGTCGTTCGAGGCGTCAAACTCCACCGCTGGGAGGCCGTTGACCTGGTTCGTCCGGTATGTCGGCTTCTTCGAGTTCGACGACTGGGTCGCGTCCTTGCCGTTGCCCGAAGCATCCGGCCATGTCGACACCTTGTCGCCGTCGCTGAGACCGGTGATCGCGTCCGCCTTGAGCCACATGAGCAGATCCGGGACGTCGCTCGGATCGAATGGCCCAGGCTCGGCAGCGGTTACATCGTTCGACGTCGCGTTGGAGTCGCCATCGTCGTCGGTCGCCGTCAACGACACCGTGTACGTTCCCGCTGCGGCGTAGCTGTGCGACGGGTTCTGAGCCGTCGACGTGTTGCCGTCGCCAAAGTCCCAGCTCCATGACACCACGCTGCCGTCGGAATCGGTGCTTTGATCGGTGAAGTCGCAGTCGAGGTCTATGCAGTTAGACGTGAACGCGGCGGTTGGCGGCACGTTCGCCGTCGGTGCCGTCACCGTCACATTCGATGACGTGGCGTCGGTCGCGCCCTCGTTATCGGTCACCGTCAGCGACACCGAATACGTGCCCGCCGCGGCGTAGCTGTGCGACGGGTTCTGAGACGTCGACGTGTTGCCATCGCCAAAGTCCCAGCTCCATGATACCACGCTGCCGTCAGAGTCGGTGCTCTCGTCAGTGAACGTGCAATCAAGGTCTGTGCAGTTCGAGCTAAACGCCGCTGTAGGCGACGCATTCCCAGGCGGTGCCGTGTACTTGGTCGACAAGAAATTGTGGACATCACCCAGCTCGGTATCGGTCAACGTGCGGTTGTAGACCAACACCTCGGCGATCGAACCGTCTAGCGGCTCACCATACGTGCCCTGCTTGGCCAGCAAGATCGTCTCCGGGTTCGACACCGAGCCTGTCGAACCGATCAGCGCGCCATCGAAGTGCATCTCTGCCGAGGAAGACGATTGACGCAACGTGTGGATGACCCACCGACCGCTCGTCACGCCTGGGCCGGTCACGTACGCGAACGTGAAGTTGCGATAGAAGCTGACGTACGGACCCATGAAGAACGAGAAACCGCCGTTCAGCATCTTGCCTGACGCGCCGGCGCGCGAAGCGTAAACCGCGATGATCGTCGTCGCTGTGCCGGCGTTAGCAGTCGTCGACATACCGTCATCGGTGGCATCGAACACAACCGCCGGCAAGCCGTTCACCTGATTGACCTTGTAAACCGGCTGCTTGGACGCCGTGCCCTGGGTGGCCGGATTACAGCTACCAGACAAGTCAGACCAACTCGACACCGGGTCGCCATCGTTGAGACCTGTAATCGCGTCCGCCTGCAACCACATCATGAGGTCCGCTATATCGCCCGGACCTCCTGGCGGCCCGCTGCTGGCGGTGACGCTAACCGTCTGCGAATCAATGCCCGCGCGGCCACCGTCATCGGTCACTCGCAGCGTCACCGTGTAGTCGCCGCTGCAGGCGTACGTATGAGCGGGGTTCTGGAGCGTCGACGTCCCGCCGTCACCAAACGTCCAGCTCCACGAAACGATGCTCCCATCCGAGTCCGTGCTCTGATCGGTGAACGTGCAATCGAGATCGTTGCAGGAATAGGTGAACGCCGCGGTTGGTGATTGATTGGGATCCCCCGGCGTCAAGCTCTGAATCGCCTGAAAGGCGTTGATGCGCCCGTGACCGAACTGCGAATCGGGACCCGCCGGCCCGAGGTCATCGGCGGTGCTCTTCATCTGAGCGAGTACCGCGTCGTCGTCGGTCAAACCGACGGCGTAAATGAGCGCTCCAAGCCCGGCCGCGTTCGGTGACGCCATCGACGTACCGGATTTGTAGCAGTAGGCGCTATCGCTATCAAAGCACGTCGAGAAGATCTGGCTGTAACCGAAGAGGTTTTCAAAGTCGCCGCCTGGTGCGGACAACTCGACCTCGGGTCCGGAGTTCGAGTAGCTGGCGAGGTTGTCGCCCCAGTCGGTGGCACTAACCGCCACGCATTCCGGGAATGCGGCCGGGTAGATCACCGGACCGGCGTTGTTGCCGGCCGCACAGAAGGGCAGCACTCCAGCGGCGCGAGCCGCTTGAAGCGCTGTTTGCTCGGCGGCCGATGGCGTGTCGCCGCCAAAGCTCATGTTGATGACGTTGGCGCCGTTGAGAACCGCCCAGTCGATCCCGTCGATGATGTCGGTGCTGGCACACTCCGCACTGATCACCGTCACGCGGCACACCTTCCCGATCGCGAAATCGATGTTAGCGCCATAGGCTACACCCGAAACGCCGATCGCATTGTTCCCGCGCGCGCCGGCGATCCCTGCTACATGCGTGCCGTGGCCCTGATCGTCGGCGGCGTCCGGGTCATTGTTCACGAAGTCGAACTGGACAGCGACCCGTCCGACGATATCCTGGTGGGTGTCTCGAATCCCTGTGTCGAGGATGGCGATCCGCGCCGAGCCGCTAAACTGCGGTCCCAGGTGATCGTACGCCTCGAGCCAATCCATGTCGGCGTCAGCCTGACCCGTGTTGGCCAGCACACCGCCGGTCTCCGACCTGACCGTGCCATCGTTGTCGAGATCCCATTTTTGCCCAAAGAAAGCGTCGGTCGGCACCGAGCACGACGGACAACCGATGTCGATCGTGCGGATGTAGTCGGGCTCTGCAAACACGACGTCCGGACGCTTGCGCAGCGCTTGTACGATTCTCATCTCTTGACCATTGGTCACCTTCAGCAAGCGGATCTTCCGCAGATACCGCCTTCCCATCGCCGCACCTTGGCTGTTGGCGATCGCCGTCTCGTTGGCGCCCGGTTTGAACTCCACCAGCACGCGGCCAGCCACGTAGGCGTCGCCACCGGCTGTCCGGAGGACGGCCGCCGGTGGACGGATGTTTTGTTCGCTCGGGGCTGTCGGGGAGTCGTTCGAGCAAGCGATCAGTGCGATCAGGCCTGCGACAAGAACGTGGGGGACCAAGAGCGGATGGGTACGCACACACGCCTCCATTGGTCAGGTTAGGCCTGTCGTGACCATTAAACTGGTTGAACCGACCCGTAATGTCCAGCTTGTCATTATACCACAGGTCGTCCCCACCCTCCGCCGCCGGGGGTGCAGACTCGGATGACGTCGCCGGGCTCGAGATCGAGCGCCGCTTTGGCCGCGAGCGGACGGGCCTCCCCGGCCCGGAAAACACCGTCACCACCGGGTTCACCCGGCACCCCACCCACCAATCCATAGGGCCGCGATTGGCGCCGCTCGGCGATCAAAGTACCCTGGGCGCGACCGAGGACCCGGATCTCGCGGCACAGGCCCGCCCCACCCCGGTGTTGGCCCTCGCCTCCGGAACCGGCCCGGATCGCGTACCGCTCGACGCGGAACGGGTAGGCGAACTCGAGCGCCTCGATCGGGGTGTTCCAGGTGTTGGTCATGTGCGCGTGCGCGCCGTCCAGCCCAGGACCCGTCGGACCGGCGCCGGTACCGCCAGCGATCGTCTCGTAGAACGCGTACGGCTGGCCAGACTCGGGGTGCCACCCACCCAGAGTCAGGTTGTTCATCGTGCCCTGAGAGGCGGCCGGGATGACGTCCGGCAGGGCTTGAGCCAACGCCCCTAGGACGACGTCGACGATGCGCTGCGATGTCTCGACGTTGCCGGCAGCTACGCCGTGCGGCGGGCCGGCGTTGACGACCGTCCCCAGCGGCGCGATGACCTCGATCGGCCGAAAGCACCCGGCGTTGAGCGGCGGTTCGTCGGTGCCCACGGGGGCCCCTTCCCAACGCGTCGCCATCAGACACAGGAAACAGTATCGAACCGCCGACAGGGTGATCGCCTCGACGGCGTTGACACCCCCTTCGCACGCTGGCGCCGTGCCGACGAAGTCGATCACGACACGATCTCCGGTGACGGTGATCGCAACCATGATCGGTATCGTTGCGGTGCCAAAACCGTCATCATCGAGGACGTCCTGGAAGCGATACTCGCCATCCGGTATCGCGGCGATGACCGCTCGCATCAAGTGCTCACCGTAATCGATGAGATCGTTCATCCGCGTCGCCAACTCCATGCTCCCGTGCTTTGTGAGCGCGTCACCGACCCGCCGCGCACCGACCGTGTGCGCCGCCACTTGCGCGCGCAGATCCCCACGCCGCTCGGAGGGCGTTCGAACGTTTGCCAGCACGATGTTCCAGATGTCATCCCGAAGCGAGCCAGCGGCAATGATCTTCGTCGGCGGGATCCGCAGACCTTCTTGGTAGACGTCACGGCTGAGCGGCATCGACCCCGGCGTTGCGCCGCCCATGTCGGCGTGGTGTGCACGCGAGGCGAGAAAAGCGAATGGCGTATTGCCATCGTTTGCGAAAACCGGGCTCACCATCGTTACGTCGGGCAGATGAGTCCCGCCGCGGAATGGGTCATTGAGAGCTACAACGTCACCCGGTTGCCACTGGTCGAACGCATCCAGCGCCGCCGCGACCGAAAGGGGCATCGCGCCAAGGTGAACCGGGATCGCCGCCGCCTGAGCGACAAGCTGGCCTCGGCCGTCGAAGAGCGCGGTCGAGCAATCGCGTCGTTCCTTGATGTTGGGTGAGTACGCCGTGCGAACCAGCGTCGCCAACATCTCGTCGGCGATACTGGCGAAGAGCCCGGCAAAGAGCGATCGCTCAGCGGCGGCTGCCAGCTGCGGCTTCAAGCTGCCTCCGAAACGAGCATCAGATGTCCGTGAGCGTCGACCGTCGCTCCCCATCCGGCCGGCAGATACGTTGTCGCGTAGGGTTCGACCAGCAGCGCCGAACCAGCGACACGAGCGTTCACTGCTAGCGCCAACCGATCGATGACCGCTACGTCATCGCGGACGCTAAGCGTGGCTACCTCGACGCCGGCCCCGCCTTTCAATGCGATAGGAGGCGGTCGTTCGACGGTGGCCGCCGCACGAAGCCGCAGGGTCACGATCTCGATCGGCTCGTCGTCGGCGCGATAACCGTGGTATCGCTGGTGGGTGGCGTGGAATGCGGCCGCGACGTCAGCTACATCGGCGTGCCAGCCAATCGTCAACTCGTGCGATTGACCGCGGTATCGAGCATCGGCGGTGCGCGTAACGACGACCGAGCGAGGATCGACCCCCTCCCGATCGAGCGCCGCCCGGGCTTCCGTCTCCAGATCCCCAAATACACTTCCGAAGACGGCCTCTGGCCCCAGCCGCCGCATGACGGTGCGGGCGAACTCCTTTACGACGTCGCTCTGGGCGGCGCCCTGCGCCGACAAGACACCCGGATCGCGGGGTACCACCACGCGCGCTATTCCGAGCGACTCGGCCAGCGCGCAGGCGTGAAGCCCAGCGGCGCCACCAAACGCCACCAACGCGAAGTCGCGCGGATCGTGGCCCCGTTGAACCGAGATCACGCGCACCGCGCGCTCCATGTTCGCGTTGACGACCGCTACGACGCTCCGGGCCGCAGACTCGCGATCGACACCCATCGATCGTCCGAGTCGATCGATCGCCGCTTCGCCCCGTGCCACATCGAGCTCCATACGGCCACCCAGGAAATAATCCGGAGCGATGCGTTGCAGCACCAGGTTAGCATCGGTTACGGTCGGCTCGTCGCCGCGACCGTAGCAGGCTGGCCCCGGGTCCGCCCCAGCGCTCTCCGGACCCACCAGCAAGGCCCCACCCGCGTCGAGCCGCGCGATCGAGCCGCCACCCGCACCGACCGTATGGATGTCGACCATCGACGCCTGGATCGGCAGACCCCCGATTACGGTCCGGGTCGTCTTTCCGAGCTGACCGTCGATCAACGACAGGTCGGCCGAAGTTCCACCCATGTCAAACGAGATCACCTTCGGATCCGGTCCAATCGTCTGACGGGCCACCTCGAGCGCTCCCATCGCGCCAGCCGCGGGGCCGGATAGCACCGTTGCGACGGCACGCTCGGTTGCCGCTCGAGGGCTCGAGCTCCCGCCCGCCGAGTGAACCACCTGCAGGCGACTCACACCAGCGCTTGCCGCCCCTTCGGCCAACCGTTCCAAGTAACGCCGAACCACCGGTGCCACGTACGCGTTGACAACCGTCGTACTGGTCCGCTCGTACTCGCGAAACTCGGGCGCGATCTCGCACGACAACGAGACTTCCAGGCCACGTGCCCTCGCCACCTCGCCGATCGCGCGCTCGTGCTCCGGGACCAAAAAAGAGAACAACAGACACACAGCCAACGACTCGGTATCGGCGGCCACCACCTGATCGAGGACTCGTTCGATCTCTGCCGGTGTCAGCGGGTCGACGACTTCTCGCTCGGCCGTCACTCGCTCACTGGCCTCGAAGCGCATGGCACTGGGGACAACGGGCGGAGTCGGGCGTGCCGCCAGGTCGTATAAGTGCGGCCGCGTCTGACGGCCGATCGCCAAGACGTCCTTGAAGCCGCGGGTTGTGATCAGCGCCGTGCGCGCACCGTTTCGCTCGAGGAGCGCGTTGGTCGCAACCGTCGAGGCGTGGACCAGCGTGACGTCAGGTTCGCCGCGGGCCCGCTGCTCGCGCTTCGCGAAAAGCTGTTCCAACCCGCTCAACACCCCTCGGGCGAAGTCGTCGGGCGTCGAGGGGACTTTCCACGTCCACACGCCAGACTCGTCCGCAGCAACGAAGTCGGTGAATGTGCCACCGGTGTCAGCGCCAATGATCATGGTGGCCAATCTACGCCCGGCACGACCGAGCGCCTGACGCGCTAGCGCGCTCCCAGCTCCTCCAACATGCGTACCGCATTCGTGTTGGCGGGATTGAGCTCGAGCGACTTCTCGTAGAACTCGATCGCCAGCTCGCGTTCGCCGGCCACCTTATATCCCTCGGCCAAGCTATCGTAGACGTTGAACGAGTTCGGGTACGCCTCGACATTGAGCTTGAAGACGGCGATCGCGTCTTGCACCCTGCCCGAACTCATCACCTGATACCCGAGTGCATTCACCTCGAGCTCGGTGAATCGTCCGGGACGTGACTCACGGTACGCGTTGTGCGCAGCCGCGGCAGCGTCGATCCCGCCGGTCTCGTAGGCGGCGTTAAAACGTTCGGTGAGCGTCGGGAACCGGATCTGCCGGACCACGCTTCTCGGCGGTACAAACCGCCGCTGTGAGAACGGGATCAGATAGTCGTTGGTGTACAGACGATCGCGGACCGCGTCGTAGGCGATTCCGTTCGGCGTCGCGAATGTCGCCTGGGGTCCTGGGCCGTCGGTGGCGCTAAACGCTCCGGTGCCAGCGACCGTCGTGACGTCACCGTCGAGCGTCACGCGGTAAACCCGGTTCGACCGAAACCCCGTCACGTAGAGCTCTCCCGCCGCGAACGCCACGTGACCATTACCACCGCCGGGGATGATGGCGAGTTTGGTCACTTGCCCGTCGGGAGCGATCTTGAGCAATCGGCCATCGCTGAAGTTAACCACGTAAAGGTTGTCGTCGGCGTCACGGGTAATGCCGTTCGGACAGTTGAAGTGATCACCAGCCGCGAACTCCGACACCGTGCCATCGGAGGTGATCTTGGCGATCGAGTTCCCAGCGCAGTTACAGACGTAGAGGTTATTGGCGCTGTCGATCGAGATTCCGACCGGCCCGTTGAGCCCTGTTGCAAAGGTCTCCGTCATTCCGTCACGTGAGATCCGGCTGATCGTGTTACCGAAGAAGTTGGCTTGAAACAGAGTGCCGTGAGAGTCGACAGCGTTGCCCGAGGCTCCGTAAAGACCCGTCGCCAGCTCGGTCACCTCGCCGAACGGAGAGACTTTCCAGACCCGCTCGCCAAAGTCGGCTACGTACACGTAGCCGAGTCGGTCGACGGTCAGCCCGCCGACAGCCCCCGGCAACGTGTCAGTTACCGTGGTGACCTCGACCGACGCACCGCTCTCCGCGACCTGAGCGTAGACCGTTTGGTCCTGGCCAAAAGGCGCCAGAACAACCGCCGCAACACCATAAGCCGTCCTTCGAACACAAGTCAGGTTCATTGCACCTCCTTACGCGACGTACCACGTGTCTGGGCTGGTCTTTATGAGTGATGTGGAGAAGGACTGCGGATCAGGACGAGACGCTCAAAGCAGACATTACAGACCTGAATCGTCGATTCGTCCCTAGATACGCTCTAGGTCTTCGGCTTCGATCGTGTACGAGTGATCGAGGTTGCCGGTATTGCGCGTGGTCACCGGCTCGAACAGTAGGATATGCGCTTCCTCAGCGGCGGTCGGGCTGTGCTCGACGCCACGCGGCACGATGCACATCTCCCCCTCGCCGAGCTCGACGTCGCCGTCACGGAACCGAATCGTCATCGATCCCCTTAAAACCAGGAACAGCTCGTCCTCGTCGGCGTGATGGTGCCACGGATAATCACCCTCGATCTTCGCGATTTTGACGTACTGGCCGTTTAGCTCGCCGACGACCTTGGGGACATACAGCTCGTCGAACGACGCCAGCTTCTGGTGTAGATCTATCTTTTTCAGTTAGTCGTCTCTATCGTGATTGTGCGTTAGACCTCACTTCACCAGCGCGATCCGGGGAAGCGCCCCGGGAGCGACAGACCGGTGTTGCTGGGCTCTTCGGTAGCCAGGCGATCTCAGCGCCTCTGGGCGCGGATAGGGCTCCCGAACGTTCCTTACGACAACGGCATGATCAGCGCTATTTTTCTATTCCGAAGCCTATGCGCCAAAAGGCTTTGTGGCAAATCGACCAGGTGATATCTTCCCGGCCTGGGGATCCGCGACTTCAAATAGGAGGCATTGCGCCCGTGACCCACACCTACGAAGAACTGCATGATATGACGGTCGCACGGTTGCGCGACGTAGCGGCTGAGATCGAGGACGAAAGGCTGATTGGCAACACCACCATGCACAAAGAACAGCTGCTCCCGTTGCTGTGCGAGGTGCTCGGGATCGAGGCCCACGTACACCATGAAGTGGTGGGGATCGATAAGGCGAAGGTGAAGGCCGAGATCCGGGCGCTAAAAGTCGAGCGGGCGGCGGCGCTCGAGGCCGGCAACAAGGCCGAGCTCAAGAAAGTGCGGCGTCAGATTCACCACCTGAAGAGACGACTTCGACGGGCAACGGTGTAGGCTCGGCCCACTCACGGCCCAGCATGACCTCGGCGAAACGCCCCCAAACGGAACCCAAAGCGTTCAGGAAATAGGCCGTCGGCAACAGCGCCAGGAGGCCGATCAGCGTCAACACGGCGGCCTCCCCGTAGGTCTCGATCTGCCACTCGAAGATGTTGATCGACGCACCCAGCGCCAAAGACAACGGTGCCGAGACGAAAGTGGCAACGATCGCCAGCAACACAATCGTCACAACCCAACTGGCCAAACCCAGCGGGAACTTGAGCCCCAGGAAGAGAATCCCCTTCCAGGTGACAGGGTTCCCAAACACGCTCTTGATCCACGGCCATCCGTCCTTGGGAGCACCCTCCGGTTTGGCGGGTGGGACATTGGCGCCCAGGAGATGTATGGCGAGCTGGCGCTCGAACACGGTCAGCGCCCAACCGGCCAAGACGAGCATGAACAGGATCACCAGGCCCACGGCGACGACCGACAACCCTATCCCCAGCGCCCCACCGGTCACAAGCATCACGAAGTAGACCAATCCCAGCGGAAAGCTCAGCAACAGGTACAGCAGCGTCGTATAGGTCCGCGCCTCGGCCAGGACGAGGAACGGATTCGGGATCGAACTGGAACGAAATGTGGCAGTCTGTGTGGTAGCAGTCATCGTCACCTCCATTCCCGCCCTACGGCGGTTGGGCGCCCCAGGTTTCACCGCCCATCGAGCCCCCTGCGACGACTCGGCTTGCCGGGCGAGCCGACGCGGGGCAAGCTAAGGCCATGAGCGACACTCAACTCGGTGCTCCGGTCGAGATCATCGAGGCGGATCTCACCTGGACTGGTGACCGTTTCGACGCTGGCGTACAGGTGGCGGTCGGTACGGGCGCGCGAATCGAGGCTGTCGGCCGACTCGGCTTGAACCCGACTCGGCGTCTCCGGAGCCAGGCGCTGCTGCCGGGACTCGTCGACGTTCACTCACACGCGTTCCAAATCGGGTTGCGTGGTCGCGGGGAGCGGTTTCCCGGCGGTCGCGGGAGCTTCTGGACGTGGCGCGAGGCGATGTACGAGCTGGTCGATTCGCTCGAGCCCGAGCGTTTCCGCGCGCTCACTCGCGACGCGTTCCTCGAGATGCGTGACGCCGGGATTACAACCGTAGGCGAGTTTCACTACGTCCACCACGCGACAGCCGAGCGTAACTATGAACTCGATATCGTGCTGCTCGAGGCCGCCACCGAGGCTGGAATTCGGCTGGTGTTGCTGAACACCCACTACGAGGCCGGCGGTTTCGGGAAACCGCTGCGTAGGAGTCAACGGCGGTTTGATACCCGATCACCGGGTGAGTTCTGGACATCGGTCGACCGACTCTCCTCGGGCCTTGAACCCGACACCCAGACGATGGGGGTGGCCGCCCACAGCGTCCGGACTGTCCCGATCGAGGCTATCGCCGAGCTCCACCAAGAGGCCAGCCATCGAGACCTGGTCTTTCACATCCATGTCGAAGAACAGCCGCAAGAGATCGAAGATTGTGTCGGCATCCACGGTCGCCGACCGATGGCCCTGCTAAACGAAGCGCTCGCGATCGACGACCGCGTCACTGCGATCCACTGCACACACACTGCGTCCGATGACATGCAGCTCTTTCTCGAACGTGGCGGCAACGTCTGCATCTGTCCCTTGACTGAGGCCAACCTCGGGGATGGGATCGCTGATGTCCCCGCGATTCACGGCGCTAACGGGAACGTCTGCCTTGGGACGGATTCTAACACCCGGATCGCGATGACCGAAGAGATGCGGTGGCTCGAGTACGTTCAGCGCTTGAAGTCGCAACAGCGAGGTGTCGTGACCGACCAGAGCAGCAGTAGCGCGGCGGCATTGCTCGACATCGCGACGCTCAACGGTGCACGAGCACTCGGTGTGGAAGCAGGGCTGATCGCGCCAGGTCTCTGGGCGGATTTTGTAGCTCTCGACCTGACCGCCCCAGCACTCAGTGGAATCGACGCAGACACACTTTTGGACTCGTGGGTCTTCGGCACCGGCAACGATGCGATCGTCTCGACGTGTGTGGGGGGCGATTGGCGTCCGTCGCGGTCCGCTTGCGTGGCAAACGCACAATCTAGAGACTCAGATTAGTCTATGTCGCGTGCCGGAGATCGCTTTTCGAAGCGCGTGACGTGCTCGCGCATCAAGGCGTCGAACTTCGCCCACCCGACTCTGTGACCATAGTGGCTCTTCTTGGGAAACCATACGATCGATCCCTTTGAGACCGTCAGCGTACCTAAGAGCTCGCCGTCCTCGCGAACGCGGAAGATCACGTCCGAGCGATCGAGCGCTCGCTGCGGCATCTCGAAACCGACATCGTGTTTGGCCACGCTGCTCCTCCTCTCGATCTGTTTGTGTGCCAAATACGAGCCTACGCACCGGAGGCGGCAATGACCAGTAATAGCAGCTGGTGGAAACTCGCAGAGTGGGTCGGCCTGCTGGCCACCCCAATCCTTCTCGTCGGTCTCTTCCAGTGGCCAGAACCAACGCTCAAGATCCTCTGGAGCGTCGTGATTCCGTTGGTTCCGGCGTCGCTCTTGCTGACGCCGTTGCTGTGGAGGAACACCTGTCCGCTGTCGACGCTGAACCTGCACGGAAACAAAATCTCCGACGCACCGTGGCCACCGTCTTGGTTTGTCGCCGCGGCTCCCATCGTCGGAATCGTGCTGTTCGCCGCCCTCGTGCCTGCGCGACGGTTTCTGTTCAACCAAAACGGAACCGCGCTGGCGATCACGATACTGGCGGTCGGGATCTTGGCTTTCCTGCTGGGCGCACTGTTCAAGGTCAAGTCCGGCTTCTGCAACGCCGTTTGTCCCGTGCTGCCGGTCGAACGCCTCTACGGCCAGCGTCCGATCCTGAAGATCAGCCACACGCGCTGTTGTACTGAGTGCACCGCCACGTGTATAGACCCGTCGCCTCGGCAAGCTCCCTTGGTGGCATTGGGCGAGTCGCTCGACTCGAGCCGCTGGTTGGCTACGCCGTTTGGAGCGTTCGCCGCCGCGTTCCCAGGGTTCGTATTCGGGTACTTTCAAACCGCAGACGGTCCACTGAGTTCGGCGGTTTCGGTATACGCGACGGTATTTCTGGGTGCAGCCGCAAGCTACGCGATCATTGCGGTAATTGCGGGGCTGGTCAGGATTCCGGCGACGAGGATACTGCCGGTACTGGCCGCACTGGCGGTTGGAACTTACTACTGGTTCGCCGCTCCACAGTTGACCGCGACCCTCGGCTTCGGTGCACCCGCGGGTCAGGCCGCGCGAATCTTGTTCACGTTGTTCGTCTTCGGATGGTGGGTTCGAGCCCAGTCTACAACCACGCCCGTCTCCACAGGCACCTAGTCGGACTCGTCAGCTTCCCACCAACCGGCCACCAACTCCTTCGCGGATTCGGCGTCATCGGATCGCACAGCCACGTGAAACGGACCGAACGGCGGCTTGGATCCAAACCCAATCGCCTCCCCGTCTTCGAGCACGGCCACGATCCCCCCGTCCTCTAGCAGCTCGACCAACAGCTCAGCCTTGTGCCGCGCATCGCAAGTCGCGACCACGACCAGGCCGTCGGTATCGTCACGCATAACGACCCGCCTCCTTAGGTCGCTGCTGGAAGTGGTTCGGAAAGCGCTTCTTTGGGCGTCTTGATGTTCCATTGGTAACCCATCCAGATGAGGATGATACCGATGAACTCCATGACGTAGAGAACCTCAGTGTGTCCCATTCGGGTGGCCATCCCGCCGATGCCCGGCAAGAGCGCACCGACCGCGATAAACACGTTTCCGACAAAGCGGTGGTGCGTACCCGCGCTGCGATAGAATCGCACCGCCGACAACACGGCGCCTCCGACGAGGAAGATGAACGCGTAAGTGTTGATGAATGGGCTGAATAAACGCACCCACTGCCACTCGAAGACCGCACCCGTCAATCGGTGTGCTTCGACCAGCCCGTAATTGACCGGTGAGAGAATCACGCAAGCGGCCGCCACGCCGATGCAGGGTAACAGGATGCTGGCCAACCGATCGGCGGTCCGCCGTTTCAACAACAGGTACACGGTGCCCTGCGCGAGCGGCGCGCCGCCCAGCAGGGCACCTGAGATGTACCAAGCCTTGAAGACGACAGCATTCCAGCCGAAGAGAGTCACCAATGACTCGGTTAGAGTCCCGACGCCGTAGAGCAGAATCCCGATCGACCACCAAAGGAGGTGTGTTCCGCCGCGCCCGCGATACCGCTCGAACACGATTCGCGCGAACAGCAATGCGATCACCGTGGTCGCGATCGGGATGAAGTGCACCGGTTCTCTCATGCCCGTCCCTCGTTGGAGCTACCCGCGATCCAACCCTAGAAGTCCAGCCCCCACGTCACGATGAGCGTGCGGCCGGGCTCGGGCCGGAAGAAGCTGGCGTTCGAGAACTCGGCGTACAGTTCGTCCGTCAGGTTGGCGACGGTGATCCCGATCCGCTGCCGATAGGACGTGTTCTCGAAGACGGTCAAACCGCCGCGAAGCGTGTGCGTCGTGAACGCGGGAAGCTCCGGGCCAACCGGGTTCGTCGCCAGGAGGACATCCTCGCGGACGCCGTTATGACGCAGCCGATACTCCGCGAACCACCGCTCACC
>JBFGIA010000063.1:0-14373 GCA_041577935.1 Gemmatimonadota bacterium
ATGCCTGCCAATCGCTGTGCCAGTTTATAACCGATGTTGCCGCTATTCAAGTCGGGAAAGACGAGCACGTTGGCGCGTCCCTCCACGGGGCTGTCGGGCGCCTTCGAGCGAGCCACCTCGGAAACGATGGCCGCATCGACCTGAAGCTCCCCATCTACGATCAGTCCGGGTCGGCGAGCTCGCGCGATTCCGACCGCCTCGATCACCGCATCGACCTTGGGATGAGTGGCACTTCCCTTGGTCGAGAACGACAGTAGCGCGACGCGCGGCTCCTCCCCGACCAGTGCGCGGTGGGTCGCCGCCGATGCGATCGCGATGTCGGCTAGCTGGTCGGAGGGTGGTTCAGGAACGACACCGCAGTCGCCAAAGGTGAACGCGCCTTGATCGCCAATCAGGAGAAAGACCGATGAGATCGTGCGAATACCACGCGCAGGCCCGATAACGCGAATCGCGGCCCGGACCGTCTCGGCGGTCGTAGATAGGTTCCCGGCCACGCACGCGTCCGCCTCGCCACGATGAACGAGGTAGGCGCCAAACACGAGCCGGTTCTCGAGTGCTGTTCGTGCTTCGTCGGCGCTCAGCTCGCGGTCCCGGCTCGCCTGCAGCGCCCGAAACCCGTCGGCGTACGTATCGAGTCGCGGTGATTGTGCCGGAGCGATGACGTCGATGCCGTCAAGGCCTGTGCCGGCTTTCTCGGCTGCCTCGCGGATGGCATAACCGCCACCCAGAAGCGTGACGTCGGCGATGTCGAGCTCGCGAATCGTCTGAGCGGCTTGCACCGCCCGAGGGTCCGCACCGTCGGCGAGCACGACACGATGATCGTCGGCCGCCGCCCGGCGTCTCAAATCAGCGATCAGTTGTGAAGGGTTCACTGACCCCAACGGGCTAGGACTCGCTCCGCGATCAGACGTACTTGTGTCGCGTCCGCTTCTGGCACCAGACCGCGGACCCGTTCGACGACGCGCTCCACAACGCTTGGATCGCAGGTTGGAATGTGACGACCGGCGGGATTTGGGGTCTTGCCCGTTTCGACGAGCTCGACTCCATGCCGGTCAGCCTCTTCCCTGGCTAACGGTGTGATAATGGCGTTCTCGGGGACGACCAGTTGAAAGCTCCCATCGCGGTGAACCGCGCGCACGTCGTCGGCAGAGACGACCGGCCGGCTGCCGCGTCCGTGCACAGTCACGACGCCTGTTTGACGACCGCCTCTTCACGCCGGGCGGCCAATCGTTGAGCGATCTCGGCGGCCACGCTGTAATAAGCGGCCGCCCCGGTGGAGTTGGCGTCGACCTCGAACAGCAGCCGTCCTTCCCGGGCCGCCTCGGCGAGCGCGATGTTGATCGGGATCGGTTCCCGGAACAGGAGCTCACCCCACGTGTCTTCCATCGTCGTGAGGCATTCGCGACCCACGCGCGTGCGACGATCGTAAAGCGTGGCCAAATAACCCAAGAGATCGAGCCGCGGGTTGAGTCGCCGTCGAATCTTGTCGATGAGGTCGAGGGTTCGGGGCACGGCGTTGAGGGCGAAGGGGTGTGTCTGGACGGGGATCAGAACCGTGTCGGCCAACCTCAAGGCGTTGACGGTGTACAGCGACAACGCCGGCGGGACATCGATGATCGCCATGCGGTACGGTAGCTCCGGCCCGGCCTCCCAGGCGTCCGCCAAGAGCTCTTCGCGGCCTGGGACGTTGGCCAACTCGGACTCCATTTGGCCCAAGCTCTCGTGGGCCGGAACGCAGAACAGCCGCTCGTAGCGCGTCGGCACCGTCGCGCGTGCCAGGCCGCCGACCGGGTCGATCAATACATCGGTGACAGTAGTTTCCAGCGCATCGGGGTCGACCCCCAGGTGACGGGTCGCCGACGCCTGAGGGTCGAGGTCGATGAGCACCGTTTCGATGCCGGTTTCGGCGAACGCCCCGGCGACATGCACCGCCGACGTGGTCTTCCCTACCCCGCCCTTCGCGTTGGCAAACACGAGCGCGTACGGTCGCCGCATCACTCGTTAGCCGGGTAGTAGCGGCTCTCGACCTTTTCTATCGCACCCCGATCGAGCAGCTGCTTTACTGGGCCGATCAGCCGGCGCCACTCTGTCCCAAGCGCCGTCCCGAGATCAGGCAGCGATATGCCTTGCTCCCCGGCACGCCGTATCGCCGTCAGGCATCGCGCCTGCAAATCGGTGACCGACACCGGTTGCGTGACGGGCTTCTTCGTGACCTCGGCTGACGGGGCCGGGGTTGGTTTGCTAGGCCCGGCACTCGGCTTCGAACGTTGTCCGATTGGGTAGCTACCGATCGCCGGGCTCTCGGGCAAAACGTCGATCAGCTGGTCGGTGGCTTGATGCGGTCGCGGGATAACGTGCACGCTGACGAGTTCGCCGACCTTCGCCGCTGCCACGGCGCCGGCATCGGTGGCGGCTTTGACAGCTGCCACGTCGCCTCGGACGAGGATCGTCACCAATCCGGCTTGTGAGTATTCGCGCTTGACGAACTCGACGGGAGCCGCTTTCGACATCGCGTCGGTGGCTTCGGTCGCACCCACGAAACCGCGCGTCTCGATCAGGCCGAGGGCGTTGCCGGCCATTGTCAGTACCTCACCGGGTCGGCGTACACGGACTTGACCGCCGATTCGAACGCTTCACAAGCCGCCCGGCAGTCGGCCTCGGTGCCGGTCACCAGCGCGCCGCCCATGTTCGTCGGCGTCGGCGGCTCGATCCACTCCCCCACCTGCACATCGGCCGCCTTGAGGGCCTGATCAAGCCCAAAGACGGCTTCTAACGGCGTGGCCTTGAGATACCCGATGGCTTCGCCACGTTCGACACCCGCCCGTTCCGACAGATAGCTCCCGGTCTGGGCGACCAGGTGAGCCAGGTAGGGCCAGCGCCCCTCCTCGTCCGCCGATCGGTAGCTGATACGTGACTCGAGGTAGGTAAGCGTAGCATCCATTCCGGCTTCGACTTCCCCGAGGCGATCTCCAGCGATTATTACCAAGGTCTCGGCAGCGGGTGAGCCCACGATCGAGCGCGCTGAATCGCGGTAGAACGTACGCGTGAAGACGACGTCGACTTCGGCCTTCTTGGTCGCGTCGTCGACCGCGACGTACGTAGGGTCGTCTTGGTCGACGGTGAGGAACCCGATCGACGCGTGCGATGGCCGCAGCCCCAGCGCGTCGACCAGCGATGGTGCGATGTTTGGGATTGTCCGGACCGCGAGAACACGCGGCGCGAGTGTCGTGGTCACCATGCAGTCGGATCCGGGTTTGGGGATTGCTTGGTCAAGCTCCGAGGAGTCTAGGAGCGCGGTCTAGGCGGGTCAAGCACCGTGCGGGCTTAAAAGCGCATTTCCGCGCGGGTCCATTGAACGACCCCGCTGCCGCCGCGTTGCGCGGGGACGTACAGCATCTGCTTGGCGGCTGCGAACGCGGCCGTGTCGAGGGCCGCGAAGCGACTCCCCTTCTCGATCCTGACCTCGCCCACTGAACCGTCGGCGAGCACCTCGACCAGCAGGTGGACCGCCGAGCCGCGGACCCGCTTCTTGTCGAGGCCGTCCGGGATACGCGGAACGACCAGGTGCAGCGGCCGTGGCGGACTGACGATCCCGCCCCCTCTGCCAGCAGCCTGGTCCGTCGTACCCTCCCCCTCCGGCTCGCCGTCATCGCGACCCTCTCCCTCCCTGGGAGCGGCCTCGGGCTCGGCCACTGTCTCCTCGATCGGCACCTCGGCGATCGCTACTTCGACGACTTCCTCGACCGGTTCGGGCTCGGGCTGCGTCTCGGCGACTTCTTCCGACGGCGGTTGAAGCGCCACCACCTCGAGCTCGCTGCCGGGTCCGCCCGGGATCACAAACACGTTTGGTGACGGAATCAGTGACTCGTGGATTCGGTCCGCGATCACCCGCGGCAAAGCAAGCAGGAGGACCGCGTGCAATCCGATTGCGACCAGCAAGCTCCAGCGTCGGATCCGGTCGTACGAATCGCGCCACACCGTGTTCTTGGTCGAGAGGACTCGCATGATGAGAAAACTCCTGGCGGGTGGGCCGGGTTAGACGACCAAGCTCACCAGTTTGTTCGGAACCACGATCACCTTCCGGACCTGTTGGCCGTCGAGGAGCTCAGGGATCCGGCCGTAGGCCAGCGCCCGGGCCTCGACCTCCTGGTCCGGCAAGTCGCGTGGCACGCGCATCTCGTCGCGCACCTTCCCGTTGACCTGAATCACGACCGTCACCTCCTCCGTGCGCAGGATCTCGGGGTCATAGTCGGGCCATCCGGCGTCGATCAGCGGTGGCTGGTGACCGGTCATGAGCCACAACTCTTCGCCGAGGTGGGGCGCGATGGGGGCCAGGAGTCGAATGACCGTCTCGATCGCCGTGCGCAGCAGCGACGGATCCTCTGGGTCGCCGGGTTCTTCGACCGGCGCGTACTGGTAACACTCGTTGACGAGCTCCATGATCCGCGCGATGGCGGTGTTGAACTGCCAGCCAGCGAGATCCTCCGTCGCCCCCTTCACCGATTGGTGCATAACGAGGTGCAGTGATCGCGACGCGTCCGAGTCGGTGCCTTCGCCGCCACCACCACCCTCATCCCACAGGGACCGATGCCGATCGACCAGTCGCCACACGCGCTGCAGCCAAGCGGCGACCGCCTTGATACCCTCGTCTTTCCAATCGCCACCCTCGGTGAACGCGAAACCGAACATTAGGTAGGTACGGAAGGCGTCGGCGCCGTACTCGTCGATGTAGTCGTCGGGGCTGATCACGTTGTCACGAGACTTGGACATTTTCGTCCCGCGATTGGTGATCGTGCCCTGATGAACGAGCCGCTGAAATGGCTCGCTTATCCCGAGGTGCCCCAGGTCCCGCATCGCCTTGACCATGAATCGGGCGTACAACAGATGCAGGACTGCGTGCTCGATCCCACCCGAGTACTGGTAAATCGGGCACCATCGATCGACCAACTCTCGGTTCCACGGCCGCTGGTCGTCGTGGGGTGATAGATAGCGCAGGAAGTACCACGCCGAGTCGACGAACGTGTCCATCGTGTCAGGGTCGCGTCGCGCCCCGGAGCCACAGCTTGGGCAGGCAACGTTGATGAAGGACTCCGAACGCTCGAGCGGGCTCTTGCCCGCGCCCAGAGAGAAATCGACGTCGTATGGCAGCTCAACCGGCAGGTCGTCGACCGGCACGGGAACCTCCCCACACGCGGAGCAATGCACGATCGGGATCGGCGCTCCCCAGTAGCGTTGCCTGGAGATCAGCCAATCGCGGAGGCGGTAGTGGACGGTCGCCCGCCCGGCTCCCTTAGCGACCAGGTCTGCCGTCACCTGTTCGAGCATCTCCTCGGATCGCATGCCGCTGTAGGGACCCGATGCAATCACCCGACCATGACCGGTATAGGCCTCGTCTCGCCCGTTGTCGGTCGACTCGGGTTCGATTACCCATACGACCGGTAGATCCATCACGCGGACGAAATCGAAGTCGCGCTCGTCGTGAGCGGGCACACCTTGGATGGCGCCGGTTCCGTACGCGGCGAGCACAAAATCCGTAACCCAAATCGGTACTTCCTCCCCCGTCAGCGGATGAATGGCGTGAGCGCCGGTGAACTCTCCCGTCTTCTCGGCCTCGGTTGATGTGCGCTCGATCTCCGAGAGGCGACGGGTCCGCTCGCGGTAAGCGTCGACGTTGGCGCGATGAGCGTCGGTCACGATGTCATCTAGCGCGTCGTGTTCCGGTGCCAATGCGAGGAAGGTGACCCCGTAGAGCGTGTCCGGACGCGTGGTAAACGTCTTGATCGTCGCCTCGCGATCGGCCACGTGCCAATCGATCTCGACCCCGGTTGAGCGACCGATCCAGTTGCGTTGGAGCGTCTTGGTCCGCTCCGGCCAATCGACTTCGTCGAGTCCGTCCAGCAGCTCATCGGCGTAGTCCGTAATTTTGAAAAACCATTGGGTGAGATCTCGCTTCTCGACGTCAGAGCCACAACGCTCGCACACGTTGCCTTCGACGACTTGCTCGTTGGCGAGCACGGTCTGGTCGGTCGGGCACCACCACACGGGTGCTGCCTTCCGGTGCGCTAGGCCGGCCCGATAGAGCTCGAGAAACAGCCATTGTGTCCACTTGTAGTACCCGGGCTCGCTGGTGTTGAGGGTGCGCTCCCAATCCCACATCGCGCCCATCGTCTTGAGCTGCTCGATCATGTTGGCGACGTTGCGATCGGTGGAGTCTCGGGGGTGGATCCCGGTTCGTACGGCATAATTCTCGGCTGGCAGACCAAAAGCATCGAACCCAAAGGGCTCGAAAACTGATCGGCCACACATGCGCTGGAACCGGGCCCAGGTGTCGGCCGGCCCGTAGTGGTACCAGTGACCGACGTGGAGCCGATCGCCAGACGGGTAGGCGAACATGACCAGCGCGTAGCAGGGATCTGGCGCCGCCTCTAGGTCGGCTCGGAACAGCTCTTTCTCCTCCCACTCCGCGCGCCACTTGGGCTCGATCGCGTGGGGGTCGTAACGATGCTCGGTCATGTTCCGCTTTTGTGGGGGTAAAAACGGAGAGCGGCGGGAACCCGCTCCCGCCGCCGGTGATCACCCATCAGACGGGTGCAAAGTACTGTTGCTACCGTGCTCGATCAACCGACGGACCCGGCGTTTTGCCCGTGTGGCGTCTTAGATCTCGTCCAGGACGCCGGAGTACACGACGCGCGCGTGGCCGGTGAGATGCGGGGCGAACGGGGCTACTTCATCTTCCCCGCCAGGCGTGTTGAAATCGACCTCGAGCGGGAACCCGCCACTGGTTTCGACCCGGATCGGAGGTTCCGCGGACCCCCAGAGGGACCCCAGTATGGCGGCCGCCACGGCGCCGGTTCCGCACGATAGGGTTTCCGCCTCGACTCCACGCTCGAAAGTCCGCATCCGGATGTTGTGACGATCGACAATCGTCACGAAATCGACGTTCGTACCAGCGGGCTGCCATCGAGGGTCTAGCCTCAACCGCTTCCCTTCCCCGCGGACGTCGTGGCTGACGACGTCCTCTACCATGGCCACGACGTGTGGGGTCGACGTGTCGACAGAGCCGACGTGTGCGTAGGTGGAGCCCTCCAGGTCCAGGTAGCGGGTAACGAGGCCGGTCGGCTCGGGAAGCCGTAGCCGCACGGTTGGTTTGGCGGGATCCTCGACATAGGCCTCCAGAGTCCCGCTTCCGGTCGCTACGCGGACCACTGGTTGGCTCGCGACACCGATCATCCGCGCGTAACGGGCGACACACATGGCCCCATTCCCGCACATCGGGGCCTCGCTGCCGTCGGCGTTGTAGTACACCATCCTCAGGTCGGCCTCGGGGTCGGCTTCCAGCAACAGCACCGCGTCCGCGCCGACCCCCAATCCTCGTCGACACACGCGCACGACCGGCTCGCCGCCACCCCGGAACCACCCCGAGCGGTTGTCGAATACGACGAAATCGTTTCCGCCGCCTGACATCTTCAGGAACGAGCGTGACTTCACGATCGATCAAGCGAACGTGTGATACGCCACAAACGCATCCGCCACACCATCCAAATCGCTTCCCAGACGATCGCGCGGTTCATCTTGCTGCTACCGACATTGCGATCGACAAACACGATCGGGATCTCGACCAGCCGAAAGCCCGCTCGATCCGCGCGAAACACAGTTTCGATCTGGAACGCATAGCCGGTGGAGTGGATGCGGTCGAGGTCGATCGTTTCGAGAACCTTGCGCCGATAACACTTGAACCCGCTGGTTAGGTCATTGAGCGGCAACCCCGTCACCGTTCGTGCGTAAGCATTGGCTAGCCAGGACAATAACAGCCGCCCCATCGGCCAGTTGACTACGGTTACGCCACGGGTATAACGCGAGCCGATGACCACATCGAAGTCGTCGGCCAGCTCCAGAAACTCCGGCAGATGACGCGGATCGTGTGAGAAGTCAGCATCCATCTCGAACACCAGCTGGTAGCTGTGTTCGAGCGCGAAGCGAAACCCGTCGATGTATGCCGTGCCCAGACCGAGTTTGCGCGGCCGGTGGATGACGTGAACCCGTTCGTCGTCGTTCGCCAGTGCCTCGGCAATCTCTCCGGTACCGTCGGGAGAAGCGTCGTCGATGACGAGAACTTCCAGGCGCTCGCTCTGGTTCAGGATCTGTAGTACGAGCGGTTGCAGGTTCTTCCGCTCGTCGTAGGTGGGGACGATGACGAGAGCGTCACGCATCGTGAACAGAGCTGATAGATCCGAGCCTGAGCGGCATCTCGCTCGTCAACTGTAGTTCAGGGGTATCGGGTTCATCGCGCATCTTGTCAGCGTGTCGAGCGTACCAAGTGGCTCCTGGGATCGCCGTGAGCCCGTGCGCCACGATGCTCACCAATACGGTGAACACGACGACTGCAAAGACGAGATCGGTTGACATTATAGCCGAGCCTTCAACGATCAACAGGCCAAAGAGGATCGACGCCAAGCCACGCGGGCCGAACCAGCCGACAAATGCGATCGTGTGCCAGCTGAGGTTCAGCCCCAGCAGGCTCAACCAGACCGGGACGATGCGGACCACGCTCAGGCTCAACAGGCCGTAGAGCACCACCCTGCCGTCGAACAACCCAGCCATATCTGGGACCAGAACGGCTCCGAACACTAGAAAGACGAGCAACGTGAGCAGTTGGCCCTCGGCCTCAGCGAACTCGTACAACCCCTGACAGTGATCGCGCACTGCCGCGCCCAATGCGAGACCGGCTGCAAAAGCGGCGATAAACCCGTTACCGCCAAGGGACAACGAGACGCCAAACGCCAACAGGGCGAGCCCAATCAGCGATAGGTCGCGGAAAACGTTGTTCATCCAACCTGTCGAGACGGCTCGATCGACGAGCCATCCGCCGGCCAGACCGACAACCGCTCCGACCGCTGGGCCGACGGTGAGCTGGAGCACCACGAACCGAGCCCAGCTCGCGGCGCCGTCCGTGGTTTCGGCGGCACCGGCCAACGCCAGACAGATCAGCAACACGGGAAGCACGAGCCCATCGTTAAGCCCACTCTCCACGTTCAGCGCTTGGCGAACTCGCACCGGCACCCGAGGGTTCGATACGACCGCATGTCCCAAGGCAGCGTCGGTGGGTGCCAACATCACGCTCAACACCGCGGCCTCCCAAATGGAGAACGAGGGGAACAGAACGGTCGCCACCAACGCCCCCAGGGCGATCGTCAGGGGCAACCCGATGCCCAGCAGGCGGACCGGCATGTCGTGATCGCGGATCAAAGTCCGAACGTCGATTCTGGCGGCGTCAGTGAAGAGCACCAACATCAAGGTCACCTCGGCCAGCGTGTGGATCGCCGCGTGACCGATCTCCGGTGTGGCGAGAGCGAAACCAAGTGGGCTGACGATCAGACCGGCGAGCGTAAACATCATGGGAGGTGTGATGGCGGTGCGCTCGATCCGGTTGGAGACCAAACCGTAGCCTACCACACAGGCCCCGATCACGATGAGCGCGAGCGTGCCGCTCACTTCTTCCGATCGTTGCTGGCGGCGGTCGACGACAGGTCGCGATACCCGAAGGCGGTGGCTAGCACGGCCGCGACAGCGACCTCGACAGCAGTCAGCCACAAGCGGGAGAGGATCGCGGCTGCAGCCGCCGCTGACGGTGGTAGAAAGCGTGCCAAGAGAAGCGCGTACGCACCCTCGCGCACGCCGATGCCACCCGGCGCGAAGACCGCCAGCCAACCGGCCGCGTAGCCAGCCGCGCTGACTCCCACGAGCGGCCAAAAGTTTTCGACTGCAACTGCTGTGAGACCTGATAGAAAGAGGTAGAAGCCAGCGCCAAAGGAGAACCAAGCGATGATATAGCTGCCGGCAAGCAACCCGCGTTGGCGCATCCCGATCGAAGCTGCCGCGGAGAACGTATCGGGCCGCCAGCGCATTAGGGCCGCTTGCCCGGTGTCGAAAAGCGGTGTGAAGACGAGCGCCACCAGGCTGACCAAAACAACCAACGGCAGCCATGTCGGTCCGGGTAACGAGCTGCCGCCGAGCGTAGCGACGGCCACGATCACCGCACTGCCGACAACGAACCCTTGTGCCAGCACGCTGGCTGCGATCGTTGTCGATCCGGCAACACCCTTGGCGCGCGCGAGATACGCAGTGCCAGCGAGTTGGAACACCTTACCAGGTACGTAGCGGGCGAGATTGCCGAAGTACCAGATCCGGTGCGCATCGGCCAACGCCAATCGGCCGCCGAGTGCATGTAGGAGCTGGCGCCACAATACCACGAACAGACTGTACGAGATGACGACGCAAAGGGAACCCAACAACAACCGCGGCCAGCGGAAAGACCATGCGTACGCTTCGACCTGGTTCCAGTTACGAGCGACGTACCACCCCAAAGCGACGAGTACGGCCGCCGCCCCAACCCGCTCTGCCCAGGCCAGCCGTCGGTGATCACTCGCTGGGTCGTCGGCGGGGCTCACGGGGTTGGATCTCGCTTGCGCCACGTAGCGACCAGTAACACCAGCCAAAGCGCCAGACCTCCGAGACTGCCCCATCGCCCGTAGCTCACAAACGGATCCTCGAACCGCATCTCGATTCGGTGCCGGCCGGCAGGAACCACGACAGCTCGCAGCGCGATATCGACTTGAAGCACCGGTGTCGGCTCGCCGTCGATCGTAGCTCGCCAGTACGGGTGATAGATCTCGCTCATGACGAGCAAGCCATCAGCCACCATCTCGGCGTCGATGATCAGCTGATCGGTGTCACGTGTAACCCAATCGACCGAGCCCGATCCGGGTTCCGCCGAGCCCAACGCAGGACGTTCCGCGTCACCCATCAGGATCGCGGTCTGGAGCGGGTCAAAGCTGGGGTCGAGCAATCTCGCCCGTGCATCGGGGGCAGCGTTGACCGACTCCACGTCGTACACGACCCAAGCGCGTGGCGACGCCGCTTGCCTGGCGTAGACATGACGCCCCTGATCCTGATGAACGAGATCGAAACCGGCCGCCTGCACGGCGGATCCCGAGATCACGTACCGAATGTTCAGCAGCGACCATGTCGGGGGCTCAGCCAGACCGGATTGGTCTTCGCCCACCAGATCATCCCACCAGGACAAGCGGAAGTTTTGTGAGCCGGTGACCGACTCGACCCCGAATAGCATGAGGTCGTTAGGGCCGTATGCGTTCGGTAGCGGCCAGACCCGAAACGGCTCGGGCTGCTGCCGCAGGTAATTGACCGTCCGGTCAGCGTTGGTGACACGGTCGATCGACAGCGTATCGTAGAAGTCTCGATCGACGCGCCAGAGGTCGGCTAGGGCGATCGTCGCCAAGGTCGCGCAAGCGATGAGTGGCGCGATGCGCCGCCGGACCGCGAGCCAACATATCGCTGCGCCGGCGCCCCAAAACACCGCGAACAGGCCCAGCCCAGTGACAAACGCTGGCATCGCCTTCACGACCGCGGGGGTGTGTCGAGCGCCGAACCGTGTACCGTAGAGAAGGCTGGTCCACAGGTTGGCGAAGCCATCGGGTGCGGCAGCCGCCCAAGCCCAAAGAGCGAACCACGTGAGACCCAGGCCGCCGACGATCTTCCACGCGATATGGTGAGGATTGGCTAATGGTTCTCGCCGATCATAGAGACATTGCGCGCCGAACCCGGCCAACACACATGTCGACAGTGCGACAACCGAAAACATCATCGCCGGCGCGCGAAACGACTTCATGATGGGCAGCGTCCAATAGAAGAGCCGGTGGACAGGTGTTGCCGAACCCCAAGCGAATAGAAGACCCCCGAGGGCGAGCGCGGCGAAAAACCATACTCGAGCCGATCGCCGACTGATCAGCGCAATCAATGCCAGTAGCACAGGTACGGCACCCAGATACTCGGTGTGGAGCTTGAACGGATTGGTGCCCCAGTAGGAGCGCAAATACCCCTGAAACGCTGGCCAAATCGTGGCCACTGTCTCTTGCACTGGCATCGACCACGAGGATGCGTATTCGTAGCCGCGATCAACGCGATGCGAAAATTGTAGCATGTTGGCGGTCGGCCATACCTCGACCAGCGCCAAAAGGCCAGCCAGCGTATACGCGCCAACGAACGATGCGCCGAGAAGCGCGACGGTTCGAGTGGCCCGCGTTTGCTGATAGAGCTGAACCAGGCGAAACGCGACGTACGCCGTTACGCCCATCGCTGCGAAGTACATCATCTGGACGTGGGGTGTAAACGCTTGCAGCGCGACTACGGCGGTCAGCCACAAGAACCAGTGTGGGCGACGACGTTCGATTGCGCGCTCGGCGAGCAGGAATAGCGCTGGGGTCCAGCTCATGGCGAACATCCGCCCGTCCTGGCCGGCGTACAGATGGCTCATGAGATAGCCGGTGAAGCCATAGGCGATGCCGGCGACGAGCGCGGCCCCTGGCGCGAGCTTGAGCTCGCGAGCCAAGCCGTACATGAGCGCTCCGGCGAGGATCACGTGCAGGACAAACCCCCAACCGATCGCGCGATGAAGCGGTATCACAAAATAAAGCAACGACGTCGGATAGTAGACTGGGTAAGGTAGGGTCGACAGGTAAGGCAATCCACCGAATACAAACGGGTTCCACTGTGGCAAACCATTACCGGAGTGAACCTGCTCGACCGCAAAGGATCGGCTCTGATACGCTTGCGACAACATGTCCGTGCCGAACATTACGGAGTTCCGGTCAGTGACAAATGAACCAAAGAACGCCAGCACGGTGATCGTAAAGCTGATCAAAAACAGCCACCAAATGTGGCGCGATGGCGTGGCCCGGGGCGGTGGTGGGGGCGGCTGCATCTTTGTCCGCCTGCTACGTTGCTTCTTCTTACCCTTTTTGGCTGCTGTCATGAGGTGTTTCCGTGACGTACGAGGAAAAACCATTGCGGCGATAGCAGCTCGAGTGCCCGTCGGCGGGGTGTGGTTGGGAACGAACGAGCCACCCGCCCAACCAACCGTCCGGTGCGACTGGTGTAGCGATCGATCTCTGTCATGAGCACTCGATCCGTCAGATCGTCGAGTACGAGGCCGTGACGATTAGCCGCAGCCTCGAGCCTACGATGGGTGGTGAAGTTGATATCGGCGTATCGCTCACCGCGTCCGCTCCAGCGCAGAATCCGCGTCGCCACCGGTTCGGGCCACCACGCCAACGTAGGCACGCGGTAATGGGGCTCCACAATGGCGTACCGATTGCCAGCCGTCATGTACGCGCGCCCATCTTGGGTCAGCACCCGAGCGAGCTCGGCGAAGAACGCGTCCAAGTCGCGGACGTGCTCGTAGACGTGGTTTGCGATTCCAAACGCGACGCTCCGATCGCGCAGCGGCAATCGCTCCAGGTCAGCGACCGCCATCCGCTTCGGGTCTTCCACAAAGGCGAGATCAATCTCGAATCCAATGATCGGGCGCTCAGCAAGCTCCTCCAATCGCTTTCGGATGAGTCCGGTACCGGCGCCAAGATCGACGACCGTCTGTGCCGATGCGAGCCACGATTGGCAGATCGCGTGAATAAGATCTGCTTTCTGGCGACGCGATGCTCGGTACTCGGAGTCGGCTAGCCATCGGGTGTAGTAGTCGGCTGTCAATCCTGGATCGGTACCGTGCCGCTGCGCCCCGCGTACACCTGATCGAGACGGCTTAAGATCGTCTCCCATCCAAATGCCGTGCGTACATACTGACGGCCGGCCGAGCCGATGCGATCGGCCAGTGCTTGGTCAGTCAGCACGCGTCGAATGCCATCGGCGATGGCTGGCACCGTGTCCTCGACCAACAAACCAGTACGGCCGTCTTCGACGATGTCGGTAATGCCACCCCGCCGTGTTGCGATGACTGGTGTTCCGTAGGTCATCGCTTCGAGGAGTACCACCCCAAGCCCTTCAGTATCGTCACGTGCGTCGAGCGTGGCCGGTAAAACGAAGCATGCCGCTCGGCGATAGGCGGTTACCAGGTCCTCTTGGCTGACTTTGCCTAGGAACTCGACACGTCCGGTGATATCGAGATCACTTGCCAGTTTGGCCAGGCGGTCGTGCTCGGGTCCAAAACCCACGATTTCTAGTCGCCAACGCTGATCGCGTTGAGTCGCCAGTGCCTCCAATAGACGGTCAACACCTTTGCGCTTGACGAGACGGCCGACAAACAAGATGACCGGGTCATCTGTTGTTGGCTGTAGTCCGGTTTCATGATCATCCGTAGGCAGTGGTACGCCATATGGTATGATATCGATCTCGTTCGGCGCGTAAGACGCTAGCGCCGCCGCGGTGCTGGCTGAGATCGCGATCAGCTTTGAATGTTGGCAATACCACCGCAGGAATGGCTTGGCAGGTGGGAACCGCTTCTCCGCCCAGCGGATCTCGGCCCCGTAGAAAGTGGTCACCAGCTCGGCGCCGGCAGCTCGGGAG
>JBFGIA010000064.1:0-14278 GCA_041577935.1 Gemmatimonadota bacterium
CGAGCTCCTGCGACGCGGTTACCCGGATCATACCCAGGAGCAGGTGGCCGTCCAGATCGACGTAGTCGGCCAGCGGAGCGAGGTGGGCGGCGCCGGCGATCCCCAGCGACGACTCGACCATACACCCTAGAAAAACCCCAAAACCCAGCGCACGGGCGGCTTCCATCGTGCGCCGGGCCTCGGCCAGCGAGCCACACTTGGCGACCTTGACGTTGATCACGTCGACGACGCCGATCAACGGCTTGAGATCGCCGCTCGTCATGCACGACTCGTCGGCCGCCACCGGCAACTCGGTGGCCTTGGAGACGGCCGCCAACCCTTCCAGATCGATCGCGTCGAGCGGTTGCTCGAGCAGCTCGACGCCCAACTCCTCAAGTGCCGGCAACCGGTCGAGAGCTTCCTGCCGGCTCCACCCCTCGTTGGCGTCGACCCGGATCGGCTTGTCGGTCGTCCGGCGCAGCATCTCGAGCACCTCGATATCGCCCTCGAAACCCATCTTGATTTTGAGGGTTGAGTACGGCTCCGCTTCGGCCACCTTTTGGCGCATCACTTCGGGCTCGTCGATGCCGATCGTGAACGATGTCGGCGGGATCGTTTCCAAGTCGAGACCGAACCAGCGATAGAGCGGCAGCCCGTGACGCCGAGCGACGAGATCGTGAAGCGCCATCGAGACCGCCGTCTTGGCGCTCGGGTTGGCTTCGAGATGGTCGGCGATGCGGGCTTCGATGGTGTCGATCGCGTACGGATCGTCACCCAGCAGTGGAACGATCTGGTCGAGCGCGCGGGCCACCGTTTCGGCGGTCTCGCCGTACCGCTCGGTCGACGCCGCCTCGCCCCACCCGACGTCGCCGTCGTGCTCGAGCCGCACGAGCCAGCGTTGGTAGTGCGCGTGAACCGACCGCGAGATCCGAAAAGGATGGGTCGTGGTCAGCTCGAGGAGCTCGGTCTCGGCTCGTATCGCCATCGGCTAGCGCCTCTCCGCGGCCGCCGCCGGCTGGCTGGCGACAATCGCCTCGATCAGCGGCTCGGCACCGAATTTTACCGGGTCGACCGCCGGCCGGCCGGCCTCGGCTTCGATCCGCTCGGCCCAGGCACGGGCTTCGCTCTCAGTCAGGTCCCACCCGTTGATCGCGATGCCCGTCACTGGCGCCGGCTTGAGGTAAGCAGCCATCCGCTCGTGGAGCTCGATCCATTCTGTCAACGGCTCGATCGGGATCTCGTCGTTGAACGACAGCTCACGGGTCGGCTGGTGAATTAGCACCTGGGCGTCTGGCATGCTGCCGTGGAGAAGGCCCAGCGTCACCCCGCTGTAGCCGGGATGGAGCAGCGAGCCCTGACCCTCGACGAAGACGAAGTCGTTTCCGGGGGCGTTGTCGAGCACCATCATCTCGGCCGCTCCAGCGATGAAGTCGGCGATCACGCGGTCGATCGCCAGTCCGCGTCCGTCCAGGAACAGACCCGTTTGGCCGGTGGGCACGAAGACCGCCCGGTGTCCCATGCGGCGCGCCGCCAGCGTGAGCTCCATGGTGGCCGTCATCTTGCCGACGTTGCAATCGGTGCCGACCGTCAACACGACCGTCGCGTCGACGTTGGCGGCGCGGCGCGAGGCAACCGGCAGGTCGTCGGGAACGCGCCGCAGATCGATGATCTGACCGCCCGAGCGAGCAGCGATCGCTACCAGATCGGGGTCGTCGCCCAGAAACGTGTGCAGACCGCTGGCCACCGTGAGCCCCGCCTCGAGCGCCGCCGCAATCAGCGTGCGCCATTCGTCGGGCAAGAGACCACCGCGCGGTGCGACCCCGATCAGCAGCGTATTGGGGTCGAGCGCCAATCCTTCGTCGAGGGTCGCCACGATCGGGAGCTCGGGCCCAAAGCCCAGCACTTGGTCGGTCGTCTGACCGGCGGTCACGCTGTCCAGGACGCCGACGACCTCATCGGCCGCGTACCGGATCACACAGGTGGCCGTCTTAGCGTCGAACACGCCGAACCGACCCTCGGCCAAGATCAGAATCCGCCGGTCACCCATCGGAAGAGATCCCCGCCTCGCGCGCCAAATCGCGGGCTCGCGCCGCGTTAGTGTTCTCGAAGCCGGGACCCTCCCACCGCACCGACTTCGCCAGTCGCCGGCCGGTAGGCGTAGCCGCCAATCCGCCCTTCGCGGTCTCGCGGTACTTCTCGTCGAGCTGGTTGGCGATCTCGCCCATCACATCGATCACCTCATCCGCCGGGATCGGAAAGTGGAGACCGGCCAGCGCGAGCTCGGAGCCGGTGACGGCCTGGACCGCGCCCGACACGTTGCGCGTCAAACACGGGACTTCGACCAGTCCGGCGACCGGGTCGCACACCAGCCCCAGCATGCCCTGCAACGTGAACGCGACCGCGTGGCCAACGCTCTCGGGCTCGCCTCCGCGGAGCTCGGTCAGCGCCGCGGCTGCCATCGCGGCAGCGCTGCCGGTCTCGGCTTGGCACCCGCCGGCGGCCCCCGACACGCTCGCCCGAGCGACGATCACCTGACCCACGCCGGCGGCCGTCAGCAGACCGCGCACGAGCTGGTCGTCGGTGTAGCCCAGCTCGTCGGCGGCGGTAAACAAAACCGCCGGCAGGATGCCGGACGAACCGGCCGTCGGAGTGGCCACGATCGTGCCCATCCGGGCATTGACCTCCATCGTCGCCTGAGCCCGCGCGATCACCTGGCCGACAAACGGGCCCACCACGCTCGCTCCCGAGCGACGCCAACTCTCGAAGCGGTGCGCGCCCCCGCCCAGGAGGCCGCTCACCGATGGTGCATCCGATGACAGCCCACGCTCGACCGCGGATCGCATCGTCGCCAACCGCTCGGTCAATCGCTCCAGGATCGCGGTTTCTGCCTGTTCGGTATCCTCGACCTCTTCGATCAGCACGACCTGCCAAATCGGGACCCCGTCGGCGCGGGTGCGATCGATGATCTCGGCGATGCTGGTCAACATTTCAGTCCGTCACCTTGCTCAAACGACGTGTCGAAATAACCCACTCGTACTCCTCGATCTCGTCCACGATCGAGTCTGGGATGGCGTGGTCGGTCTGAATGATCATCGTCGCCTCACGGCCGCGCTTCTCTCGCCCCACTTCGAGAAATGCGATGTTGATGCCGGTCGCGGCCAGGCGCTGCGTTATGGTCGCCGTGGTGCCCGGAACATCGCGGGCTTGAATCAATAGGGTATCAAAACGGCCGCTTAGATCGACCGCACGATCGTTCACCTGGCTGACCTCGACAGCACCACCGCCAACCGACGCACCGACGAGCGAGACGTTCTCGTCGCCCGCCGCGATATCGAACCGTAGGCTGGCGGGATGCGCTGCGGCACCGAGATCGACCGGCTCGAAGCGCACCTCGAGCCCTTCCCGATCAGCTACCGCCAAGCTTTCAGGGATCCGCGGGTCGTCGGGCGCCATACCGAGCAACCCCGCAACCACGGCGCGGTCCGTCCCATGCCCTTGATACGTCGTCGCGAACGATCCGTGCAACCCGATCGTGGCGCGCTCCGGCGTGCGGCCCAAGAGCGCCCGCGCGAGCAGCCCCAGCCGCAACGCACCCGCGGTGTGGCTGGACGACGGTCCCACCATGCGCGGCCCGATGATGTCGAAGACGCTCACAACCAGATCCGATTGCTATGCCAGTGGCGGGACTTCATCGCGCCACCACGATCACAACTCCGTTCTCCACAACCTCACGCCACCGGCGCGCCGCTTCGTGCCAACATTTGCTTCAGGTACGCACCGGTGTACGACTCGTCGACGTCGGCGACCTGTTCGGGTGTCCCCGCCGCGACCACCGTGCCGCCGCGATCTCCACCCTCGGGCCCCAGGTCGATCACGTGATCGGCGGTCTTGATGACATCGAGGTTGTGCTCGATGACGATCACGGTGTTGCCGCGATCGACCAATCGATGCAACACGTCGAGCAGCATGCGCACATCCTCGAAGTGGAGCCCGGTGGTGGGCTCGTCCAGGATGTAGAACGTGTTGCCGGTGGCCACCTTGGCGAGCTCCGAGGAGAGCTTGACCCGTTGCGCCTCGCCGCCGGACAACGTGGTCGCGGACTGACCGAGCGTGATGTACCCCAGCCCGACGTCGTGCAGCGTGCTGAGCTTGCGGCGGATTTTTGGCAGCCGGCGGAAAAACTCGAGCGCCTCCTCGACTGTCATGTCGAGCACGTCGGCGATCGTCTTCCCCTTGTAGTAGATCTCCAACGTTTCGCGGTTGTACCGCTTGCCACGACACTCTTCACACGGCACGTACACATCGGGCAGAAAGTGCATCTCGATCTTGAGTAGGCCGTCCCCGCTGCACGCCTCGCACCGCCCGCCGGCCACGTTGAACGAGAATCGACCCTGGGTATAGCCGCGCATCTTGGACTCCGGCAGCTCGGCGAAAATCTCACGGATCGGCGTGAAGACACCGGTGTACGTCGCCGGGTTCGACCGCGGGGTGCGGCCAATCGGCGACTGATCGATCGCGATCACCTTGTCGAGATGCTCGATCCCCTCCAACCGATCGAAGGCCCCCAAGCGGCGTTTTGAGCGGCTTAGCTCGCGACCCAGCGCGCGGTAGAGAACGTCGTGCACGAGCGACGACTTGCCTGACCCCGACACGCCGGTCACACAGGTGAACACACCGAGCGGAAAGGTCACCGTGAGATCTTGCAGATTGTGCTGGCGGGCGCCGACCACCGTCAACGCCTCACCGTTCCCGCTGCGCCGCGTATCCGGCACCGCGATCTCGCGCTCGGCGCGTAGGTAAGCGCCGGTGATCGACTTGCGCGCGGCCTCGACATCGGCCGGCAACCCTTGCGCGACGAGGTGTCCGCCGTCACGACCCGCTCCAGGTCCAAGATCGACGACATGATCCGCGGCGCGGATCGTCTCCTCGTCGTGCTCGACGACCAGCACCGTGTTCCCCAGATCACGAAGCCGCTTCAGAGTCTCGAGCAGCCGACCGTTGTCGCGCTGGTGAAGCCCGATCGACGGCTCGTCGAGGACGTACAGGACGCCCACCAATCGGCTGCCGATCTGGGTCGCCAACCGGATCCGCTGGGCCTCGCCGCCAGCCAGCGTTCCGGCCGATCGCTTGAGAGTCAGGTAATCCAGCCCGACCGCCACCAGAAACGACAGTCGGTCACGGATCTCTTTTAGGATCTGATCCCCAATCTCACGCTCGCGTGAACCCAGCTCGAGCTGATCGAAGAACTCGCTCGCCACGTAGATCGGTAGCTCGACGATCTCGCCGATACCGCGACCACCGAGCTTGACCGCTAGCGCCTGTGGTTTGAGCCGCTTGCCGTCGCAGAAGTGGCATGGTAACACCGCCATGTACGTCTCGATCTGGCGTCGCACCGAATCCGAAGCTGTGTCCTCGTGGCGGCGCTGAAGCTGGCCCACGATCCCCTCCCAGGTGCCGGTGTACGAACCGGCGTGGGCATGCGTGCGGTAGTGGAACGCGAGCTCCTGCTCGCCGGCACCGTACAGCAAAATCCGCTGGATCGACTCGGGCAACTCGCCCCATGGCGTGTTGAGATCAAACTGAAACGCCTCGGCCAGCGAGGGCAAGACCGTCTTGGCCAACTGCCCCTTGGGCTCGCCCCATGGTCGCACCACGCCCTCCAGAATCGAAACCCGGCTGTCCAGCAGCACGAGCTCGGGGTCGACCTCCATCCGCGTTCCCAACCCGCTGCACGCTTCGCACGCCCCGTATGGGCTGTTGAACGAGAACATCCGGGGCTCCGGCTCCTCGTACGAGATGCCGCAGTGGACACAAGCGAGGTCGCGGCTGAACAGCTTCTCTTCCGCTTCGGCTTTGCCATTCGCGAAGACCACCGAGACCAGGCCGCCGCCGACCTCGAGCGCGGTCTCGATCGAATCGGCGAGCCGGCGACGGTGCTGCGGATCGACCTTGAGCCGGTCGACGACGACTTCGATATCGTGCTTCTGATTTTTCCTGAGACTGGGAACGGCGTCGAGATCGTGCACCTTGCCGTCGACGCGCACCCGGACAAACCCTTCGCGTCGCGCCTCGGCGAAAACCTCCTTGTACTGCCCCTTCCGCCCGCGCACGAGCGGGGCCAGAATCTGAATGCGACGGCCCTTCGGCTCACGCAGGATGGCGTCGACAATCTGACTGGCCGACTGGCGGGCTACCGGTCGGTCGCAGTTATAGCAATGCGGAGTTCCTAAACGAGCGTAGAGAAGTCGCAGGTAATCGTAGACCTCGGTGACCGTGCCGACCGTCGAGCGAGGGTTCCGGACGCCGGCCTTCTGCTCGATGGCGATCGCCGGGGACAACCCCTCGATCGTGTCGACATCCGGCTTCTCCATCACGCCCAGGAACTGGCGCGCGTACGCCGAGAGCGACTCGACGTAGCGACGCTGGCCCTCGGCGTAGATCGTGTCGAAAGCGAGGCTCGATTTGCCCGAGCCCGACAGCCCGGTGATCACCACGAGCTGATTGCGTGGAAGTTCTAGATCGAGGTCTTTGAGATTGTGTTCGCGGGCGCCGCGGATGCGAAGAGTATCGGCCATAGCCGTTGGAATTTAGCACCCGCGTGAGGGCGCGACCTGTCAGGGTAGACGGCCGACGCGATCGATGATGAAGACGATGAACGCCACGATAAGCAGAAAGTGGATCATGCCGCCGAGCGGGAAGAATGTTGCGCCGGCAGCCCAAACGATCAACAAAAGTCCGATCGTCACCCGGAGATCTAGCCAGCCCATGGCCCGCTCCTGGGCATGACGATCGGTACCGCGCGCGGCCCGATCTCGATCGTCGCCGGCGACGTACCTGCTACCTCCCCATCGCGTTGCAGACGCACATCGGGATCGGCTTCGATTCGCATCCGCTTGCCGCGCCAGTGCTCGACCAGATCGGTCTCGGTGGGTGCCCCGCGAAGCAAGTACGCCGCCGCGGTCAAGTAGTCAGCCAACGTCGTTGCGCGATAGACGACGACGTCGAGAAAGCCGTCAACGGGGGAGATCCCGGGCGCAAACTCCCACCCTCGCCAGAACACCGCCCCACAGTTCATGACCTGAATCATCGTCGCCTCGATCTCGTGCGTCTCACCATCCAGCGTGACCGTGTAGCTGACCGGTTCCAGCGATCCGCGGCTCTTTCTCAGCCATCCCAGCGGATAGGCGAGAACCCCCCACTTGCGCTTCAATTGGCGGTTGGCGGCGGCGACCATCTCGGCATGCGAGCCGGTACCCGCGGCTACCAGAAACGGCTGCCCGTTCAACTTGCCGGCGTCGATCGGCACGGCGGTGCCTTCGAGCACCGTCGATATCGCGCCATCTATATCGCGTGGAATTCCCAGGTTCAAGGCCAACACGTTGGCTGTCCCACGCGGAATAACCGCCAGCGGGATCCGTCGTGAGCCTCCCATCAGACCGGCGGCCACTTCTGCGACTGTGCCGTCACCGCCGATGACCACGATCAAGTCCGCGCCACGGACCGCCGCTTCAGCGGCCTGCTTCGCCGCGCTTTCGTCGGGAACTGTATCCACCCGCCAAACGGCGTCGCCACGAGCCTCGAACCGGCCTCGGGCACGATCGGCCGCCTTTTGGCTCGAGCCTCCACCGGAAACGGGATTGACGATCAGTGTGACGCGCAGAGTAACGTTCGGCTAGCCGAACCCTCGCATCGCCATCAACCGTTCCACTCGCGCATCGGTAGCGGGATGCGTGCTGAACAGACGGAGCAACGCGCCGCCTCCACGGAACGGGTGCACGATGAACATGTGTGATGTGGCGGGGTTGCCCTCCATCGGCACTCGTTTCGACGCGGCTTCGAGCTTCCTCAGCGCCGATGCCAGTGCTCGCGGTTTGCCGCTGATCTCGGCACCGCCCTGATCGGCGGCAAACTCACGTGAGCGGCTGATCGCAGACTTGATGAACATCGCCGCGACCGGCGCCAGCAGGATCACCACAAGGGCCAGAATGCCGCCGCCACCCCGGTTGCGATTGCCACCAAAGAACAGCCCGAACCGCGACACGTACATGATCGCACCCGCCAGTGTGGCCGCCACGCTGGAGATCAGAATGTCGCGATGCTTCACGTGAGCCAGCTCGTGCGCCATGACGCCCTCGATCTCATCACGGTCGAGGATCTTGAGGATCCCCTGAGTGGCTGCCACCACCGCGTGCTTGGGGTCGCGACCGGTCGCGAAGGCGTTGGGTTGATCCTGGGGCAGGATCGCAACCCGCGGCATCGGGAGCCCGGCACGCCGCGAGAGGTGCTCGACGATATCGTACAGCTCGGGCGCCTCTTCGCGACTCACCTCGCGCGCGCGATACATCTTGAGCACGATGCGATCGGAGAAGAAGTACGATGCGAAGTTCATCGCGCCGGCCAGCACCAGCGCGATGAGCGCGCCACTCTGACCGCCGACAAACCCGCCGATAAAAACCAGCGCGACGGTCAGGACCGCCATCAGGAGGAAGGTCTTAAGTGTGTTCATTCAATGAATATACCGCCTTCCAGGCCCCGCGGCCGGGTTGGAAAAACCGAGTTCAGTAGGAGAACTCCCAGAACAGATCCACCGCGCTCTGTCTCGTTCCGGTCGTCGCCTGAAGTGCGAAAGCCCGTGACACCTGATAGCGGATCCCCACTGCTTGCCGATCTTCTTGGCCTCCCACTTCCTGCTCCACGGTGACGTAGACATCGGGCGTAATGAATTTTCCGATCCGAAACAGCGTTGCGGTTTGACCGCCGGCCTCTTCACGCTGCGAAATCTCGAGGGTATCCAAGCCGACCTCGCTCGCCAGCGCGCTCTGAAGCTGCGCCGAGGCACCGACAAAGACCGTCCGCAGCGTCGTATCCAACTGACCCTGTTGTGACGCCGTCGAGGCGCTCGGAGAGCCGAACAGGGCGATGGCGATGATCTCCGATTTGTCGAACTCCGGTGTCGACTCGATATCAATCGTCGGGCTCCTGAGGCGACCTCCAACGATGATCCGTATTTCAACATCTCCCACGCCTTCAACGTTTTGCACGGTGCGTTGGGCAACGACATGCAGCCCTGGATTCAGCTCCGGCGTCCCGAAGAAGAAGATTTCTCCCTCCTGGATCGTAAACCGTTGCCCGAACTCTCTGTAGAATCCGCGCAGCACATTGAGCGTGCCCGAAAAGGTAGGCACATCGACCCCAGGTGATTTGAATAGCGAGAGATCGCCCACGATTTCAGCGCGCGCATTGCTTGCGGTAAGGATCGCGTTGTCGGCGACTTGAACGACGAGATCCAGGCGGGCGCGAGTCCACGTGGAAGGTGATCTATCGCCTAACCCCTCGTCGAGTGCGGAGACTTCCACGTAAAGCGTCGCTTCATCGAGATCGATGACCTGTTTTCGCGACCGCTCCGGCAAACGATAGATCGCTTCCTCGACCTGCACTCGACCGGTAATCAGCGGATTCCTGGTCGTTCCTTCGAGTGCAATGGAACCACCCACGCGCACCAGTTGACGTCGTAAATCAACAGCCGCAAGCCCACGAAGAGCCAGATCGATGTCGACCGCACCAAACTGAAGATTCTCCATCGCGATCTCGCCTGAGGCCTCGAAGGTTCCGGCGTAATCATCCTTACCGGTGACCCGCTCGATGCGAACGCGATCATTGTTGAAACTGACCCGCCCTGTCAGATCGCGGTATCTGACTCCGGTGGCTGATACCCTGAAGCGACCGTTCTCGAGCGTCGCAAACCCTTCGAAGCGCGGCTCTTCAGCGGTGCCCGCGACGCTTACTTCGATCTCGACCGGGCCTGAAAGCTCGGACAATCCTGGTACTACGGCTGCCAATAGCGACAGGTCGGTGTTGCGGCTACGAACTTCGAGATCGACGGCTCGATTAGGCAGTCGGTCAACACCGCCGAGGAGAGCCAGATTGATCGGAAAATCACCGGTCACTACCAGGTCATGACCCTCGGTCGGGGTCGTAATCGTCAGATCGATTCCTGCGGTCTCATCGGCGTAGTCAAAGGCGGCGGTAATACCGGCAAAGCGAAGACTGAGGATCCGGCCCGCTGAAACACCGCCCGAAAGTTGTATTCTCGGGTCCGTCCGAGGCCCGCTGAGGTGGCCCGACATCGTCAATTGTCCCTGCCAATCACCCGTTGGTCGCCCGGCTAGTCGCGCCAGCTCGATCAACTCCATCTGGTGAATCTCAAATGTGAGGTCAGACTCCCCGTCGGTAATCGCGAACTCACCGCTCAGCCGCACGCGTTGCGCTTCCTGCGCGACCTCGAAATCCTCAAAACGGACAGTCCCTTCGAGAATCGTAAGGCTACCGCCTTCGGACATCGCCCAATCCCCGGTAGGAGATGTATGAGCAACCCGCTCGAGCGCAAACTCCGTGCTTGTTGAACGAAAGTCGGCGACGCCTCCGAACCCGGTTCTCGATCCGTCCAGATACAATAGCGTGCCGTCGATATGCATCATCCTGTCTTGATAGCGGATATCGACTTCAGCGTCGTCAACTGCCAAACCAAGAACCCGGACATTCTTCAACGCTCCGTCTGCAGTCATCGAAAACTCACGGTTGACGTCGGAGAGCACGACTCGACCGGTAAACGAATCCGCCTCTGCGCCGCCGATCGCGAGTTGCCCGGCTTCTACGTCGCCTGCGACACCGAAGCTGCCGTAAGTCCCGCTAATCTCGGCCCGTCCGACAACTCGGCCGTCGACGGCTGTCAAATCGGGCCAAAGCTCCTCGAGGCGGCTGCTCCTGATCTCGACATCTGTCTTTATCACTCCGTCACTCGCCAGCCCAAACGTGCCCCGGCCGTAGATTACGGAATTAGGCATCTGGACTCTGAGACTATCCGCCTCAAAGACGCGTCCGAGAAGTCGTCCCTGCGTCTCCCCTGCGGCGAGATCCCACGTGTAAATGCTCGATTCCGTCAGTTCCGCCACTAGGTTGGCTTCGAGGTTTTCGGCCCCCGTTCCAACCCCTTCGATCACGTAGCCACCCGAGAGCGTCACATTCACATCGGGGCGACCGATCAATGCACCGATATCGAGGTCGCTGCTGGTCGCCGAGACATTGTACTGGAGGGGCGGACCGGGTCGGACCATTCCGTCGACAGTAAGCCCACCGACTGGAGTGCGAAGATTGGCGTCGACGTCCAGACGACGTGGCGGACCGCTGACTCCCACATCCCCTGAGAGCGGTTGCGCGAATGGGTAATCGGGCCAAAACAGCCGGATGTCATCCGGCACGAGCGATTCAAGTCCGACATCGAGATCGAGCTTGATATCCGCCAGGTCAACGAGCTCACCGGACGCTGTCACGACCGACTGACCAGTATCGACCCGGCTGGTCTCGATCGCGATAACAGGATTGGCAACTGGACCCTTGAGCCGACCTTTGAACTCGGCGTGGCCACTCATCCGAATCGCAGGGAAGAAACGTCGCCACTCATCGAGACCCACAAGCGGTGCGTCAATCTCGAGTGCAAAAGAGCCCTGTTCTCCGAGGGTGAGCTCTCCATCGGTGGTGATCCTCGAACCGGCGGTTTCAAAATCGACCTTGTCGACTACCAGTTTGTCCTCGGTCCATTCGAGCTTGCCGTCGAGGCGCTGCACATCCAGCTCGGGAACAGTCGTACGAAAAGCGAGCTCGTGGAGCACGAATCGTCGCTCTGGAACACCGCGCGCCTCGGTGACGATCCTCAGATCCAGTCGCCCGTTCAGCCTCTGAAATTCATTCCGATCCCAGTCCACAAGCGGCCAATCGGTCTCATCGAGGCTAAACCGAACGTTGCCATTGACGAACTCGAGGCGGTCGATGTCGATGTAGGTGCCCCAGCCTGGCGGTGCGTACGGTGGCGGCGGGGGACGGGGCTTGAAAAGTGTCCTGAAGTTCCAGCGTCCGTCCGGATACCGAACGAGGTGGATATCGGGGTTCTCCAGCCGTACCCGCGAAAGCGCTATACGACGATCGAAGAACGGGGTGAGCGTGTAGCTGACCGCGATCCTGTCAGCATCAATCAGAGCGATCCCATCTTCGCCGATCATGGCGAAGTCTTCGAGCACGATACCGCTGATTATGTCACCGCTCACGCGCCCGATCTGGACTTGACCGTTCATCAGGCCCGCGAGCTGAGATTCGATCTGACCGCGTACGAAATCGCCACCCCATGACGATCGTAGCCACAGGAGGCCACCCACGATCGATACCGCCAGCAGCAGCACGACTGCGAGCACCCCGTACGACAGCCAGCTTATGACTCTGCGGACTTTAATAGGCATCACCGATCGATATATGAAACACCCAGCGGGGTAGGAAAGATTCCTCGTCCGACGCACGGCGCGCGATGTCGAAACGGAACGGGCCGATCGGGGTTACATACCGCACTCCCGCACCCGGTGTGTAGTCGAGATCGGCGAGCGATATCTCGCTCGGGTCCTCCCACACGTTCCCGGCGTCGACAAAAGCGACCCCGCGAAGCCGCCCAGCGATCGGGAACCTGAGCTCGAGACCGGTTTCGATGAGTCCACTGCCCCCGATGGGCTCGGGATTGCGGGTCTGACCGAACGACTCAGGGTCGTCCTTGGGTCCCAATTGCCGCCGTTCGTACCCTCGCACGCTAGTCGAGCCCCCAGCGAAGAGTCGCTGAAACAGGGGGACACGACCCTCGCCACCATCGTCGGGGTCACCGGAGTAGGTGAAGATCGCTCCTGGAACGAACTTGCCTGCGAGGACCCATCCCTCGCGCACCCGGAAATAGCGATTCACACGCAGCGTGACCTTGTTGTAGGCATAGTCGAACGAAGAGACGGGAACACCGATCTGATAAAGGAGATTGGCCCGGTAGCCACGTGTCGGACTGAACAATGAATCTGTGTTGTCAAACGTGACCCCCAGATCCGCCGTTAACAATCGACTAGGGTTAATGAAATCACGGCCCAACCCCGGAATCAGGACGCCACTGTCGAACTCAGAGAAGTCCGCTCGCTCCGCCGTGACAGCACCGTTAGCCACTAGGTATCGACTCCATCGATAGACCAACCGCGCCGTCGAACCCAATCGTTGGACGGTGTAGTTGTCTTCGGTCTCGAATCTCAGGAAGGTCGATAGGATGAGACTCAGATCCGGCGATACGAACGTCGGTTGGCGATAGGTAACTGCCGCTTCACGTTCCAATCTCGAGTACAACCCGCGGATTTCGAGCTGTCGGCTTCGGCCGAAGAAGTTGCGATCCAGCCAAGACGCCTGAACCCGGACTAGGTCCTCCGTTCCATACCCGACGCCGACCCGCACCAACCGTGTGGGAGCCGGAACAACGGAGATCAGTACATCGATGGTATCGGCCCGTACCGAGGCGAGCTGCGGTTCGATATCGACCAGCCGAAACAACCCGAGCTCGTAGACGCGACGCTGACTCTCGAAAATCCGGCTCGCGCGGTACTGGTCGCCAGACGTGAACACGAGCTGTTCGCGGACCAAGGCAACGTCGCTGTCGTTCGTTGTGCCGTTTACATCGATCGCGCCTATCGAATAGAGCTCGCCTGGGTCAACGGAATAGGTGACAGTCGCCGCGCGCTCGGCCTTTCTTATCCGGTACTCGAGCAACACCTGCGCAAATGCGTAGCCACGGTTCTTGAACTCGGCCTCCAGCAGATCCCGCGAGTCCAACAGGTTCGCTTCCGTAAACACTTGCCCAGTCTTGAGCGGGATTCGTCGCCGCAGGCTAGCCTCGAGGCTCTCTCCATCGATCTCCTCAAACCCCAGGATCTGCAGCTCCTCAACTTGAGTGGGCAAACCCTCGGACACCTCAAACACCACTCGAATATCCTCACCGCGCTGGGAAATCTGATACGACTCCAACTCGAAATCGAAGTACCCGGCGCGTTGATAAAGAACGTAGAGCCTTCGTAGATCGTCCAGGAACTCACGTCTATTGAGTTCGTGCCGCTCACTCCAGGGAAAAGAGCCACTGCTTGTAGTAAAGATCGAATTCTTGATCGTGGAAGAGGCGATGGCGCGATTGCCGACGATCTTGACGCTGCCGATCCGTGCGCCCTCATCGACTTCCTCCAGACAACACCCACGAGATCGCAGGTCCGTTGCCTGGCCGAAGGCGATTTCGGTGGTGGTGACCCACGCCAGGCCAGCCGCGAGGACCACCCACCCGAGGTTCAAGGCACCGGCCCCCTGAGCCCCCACGTCGGCCGGACTCCCTTGCGGCGATGGACTTGTACGATGCGTGCCAACTCGCCGCCCAACATGAAAACGATGCTGCTGTAGTAGACCCAAA
>JBFGIA010000065.1:0-14050 GCA_041577935.1 Gemmatimonadota bacterium
AGGCGATGGAGACGCTCTGTCGCTCCACTCTCAGGTTCGTCGTAAGCGTGGCTAAGAAGTACCAAAACCAAGGCGTTTCGTTGGCCGACCTGATCAACGAGGGCAACGTCGGGCTCATTCGCGCCGCCCACAAGTTCGACGAGACGAAGGGCATCAAGTTCATCTCGTATGCGGTGTGGTGGATCCGGCAGGCGATCCTGCAGGCGCTCGCCGAGCAATCGCGGATTGTTCGTGTGCCGCTGAACCGTGCTGGGACATTGCATCGAATCGGGCGGCGATCAAACGCGCTGCTTCAAGAGCTCGGGCGAGAACCGTCAGCCGAGGAAATCGCGCGCGGGATGGACATCTCGATCGAGGAGGTTCGCAAGACGATGTCGATCTCGCAGGCGCACCTGTCTTTGGACGCGCCACTGACGCCGGGCGAGGACAACAAGCTGTTGGACTACCTGCCCGATGAATACAGCCCGCTGCCGGATGACAACGCGGCGGAGAGTGCGCGCCGCAGGGCGATCCAACGATCACTCGGTTCGCTCAAGCCCCGTGAGGCGAAGATCCTCCGACTCTACTATGGGCTCGACAACCACGAAGCGATGACCCTGGAGGAGATCGGATCGGTGCTTGGTATCACCCGTGAGCGGGTTCGTCAGATCAAGGAAAAGGCGCTCGACAGGCTGCGCCACCGTTCGCGATCCGAGACGCTGGAGTCGTTTACCGTCTGAGTGCGCTACCCCGTGGTTCACTGTGTCTCGTCGGAAGCGCGGTAGACGTTCGGCCGATTCCCGCTGGAAGACGGACAGGGTCGGGCCTGTTAATCCAGCACGATGATGGTGAGGTCTTTCTCGATTTTGAGTAGCGACCCGGCCAGCGCTGGTTTTCGATCTTTGTTGCTGCCACCAAGGGCGCTTTATCCCACGTCGGACGGTGGGGGCAGATTGGTGGAGCGCATCCAGCCCGACGATGGTGGTTCCTGTGCGGCGGCGATCGTCGGGCTTCCCTTTGATGCTGCGATTCCGACCCGACCGGGTGCGCGTCGTGGACCCGATGCGTTCAGGACCGCCTTGACACGGTTCTCAGCCGACCACGGGAGTTCCCAGTGGCCGGTAGGATCGAGGATAACCGATCTCGGAGATGTCGATCTTCGGACCCTCGCGGTCGCAGACGCCCACGATCGTGTTGCGAACGTGCTGGCGGGCGTGCTCGATCGCGTTGATTGTCTGATCGCGATCGGCGGCGATCAGAGTCTCTCGTTTCCTGTGTTTCGCGCGTTGGTCGAAGCGCGTGGAGGGAACTGGGGTCTGATAAGCTTGGACGCTCATCACGATGTGCGGCCGTACAGTCGCGATTCGATTTCCAGCGGGACATCGATGCGGCGGGTTCTCGAGCTGGAGGCGCTTTCACCCAAGCAGCTGATACAAATCGGTATCCGACCCTTTGCCAACTCGGCCGTCCATCGCGCGTGGTGCGAGGAGCGGGGAGTGAGCGTGTACGATGTCGCGACGGTTCGTACACGCGGAATCGCTCAGGTCGCCCAGGAGGCGCTCGAGCGCGCCTCGCAGGAGGTTGATCACCTGTACGTTTCGGTTGATCTGGACGTTATCGATCAAGCCCAAGCACCTGGGACCAGTGCGGCGGGGCCGGGGGGGTTATCGGTGTCGGAGGTGCTGCACGCGCTCGAAATATGGGCATCGTCGCCCAACTTTTCCGGTGGTGACATCATGGAGCTCTCGCCACGATGGGACTGGGGCGACGAGACGGCACAGGTGGCCGCGAGGGCGTTCCTGGCGATCGCGTCGGCGCGGTGGCCAGTCGTGATCGACAAGGCCGGGTGAGCCGCACCCACCTTCTGTCACTTGTCGGGTCGGTGATGCTTGTCATTAGCTGGCCGTCCCCTGCGCGGTCGCAGTCGCTTCCTCCCGACCTTCCCACCGACACGTTGCGCATTCAAGCCGACCAGGCGGAACCCGGGATCGCCCTCTCGAGTGGTGAGCGGTTGGTGGTCTGGGTGGAGAATCGCGTTCGGACCGCTCGGCCCCGAGCCGCGTCCTTGCCGGTCCCCGAGGCGCTGGCTGGCGAGGTAGTCGCCCGGTTTCAAGGCGGTGCCCGGTTCGCTTGGCCCCTGGAGCCCGCCGTTTGGGCCGCTCCCCGCGAAGGTCGTTTGTCGTTCGGTCTCAACGGTACCGTGGCGCATCAGATGACCGGTGCGGCTCAGATAATCGTGGCCCGGCTGGGTGTCGATCCAAGTCCCACGCAGAAGATGTTTGCGCCGCCATCCTTGACGTTGGAGCGCACTGTGGGGGGCGTCAAAGCGCACTACGCCGACCGTGCGGGATTCGGCCTGGACTTGGCCGCGCTTCGCTTTAGGCTGATCACTGCCCAAGGGGCGATTTTCCATCTCGCCTCTTGGGTACCGGCTGGAGAACGTGAGACGACGTTGCCGCTTCCGCCGCCCGGAGTGCCCTTGCCAGCTGGCGTGCACACTCTCGAAGCGACGATTACGGATCGGCTCGGAAACGATGCCCCGAGCGCCACGCTGACGTTCGATTCCGCACGCCAGAATCCCTGATAGCTAGCTTACTGCGGCCCGATACTTTCCAGTTGGCGCTCTAAAGCGTCGGGCGTGGTTACCGGTTCCAGGCATCGATCCCCCACGCAGACATACGCTCGTGGTGCGCCCTCGATCGGATAACCCAGCGCCTCCAACCGTGCCTGTTGCCAGTTCGGGTCGAGGATCTCCGTTACCCGTGACGGCATGTACTGCCGCCAGGCGACCCTCCACAATGCGCGCAAGGTCTGGTCATTGGTTGGACCGATCAGGTGGATCTGAACCGGCATGTCCATGACGTGGATCGCCGCCAATGCCAGGCTCGCGCCAAGCAGGCCGAAGCCGGTCGCCTCTCCAGCCAGAGCCTCGATGATCGACTCTGCCCGCTCGTGCCAGCGCTTATCACCGCCCAGTGCCGTCAACGCGACAAAGCCGCTCGCGACCGCAGCGTTATCGGTCACCGGATAGTGTGGCTGGTCCAGGATTCCATCCGCACGAGCGTCAAACGATCGGTCCCGGCACGCGCCACGCTGAGCGTCGAAGAAATTGCGCTCGATCACATTCGCCAAGTTCTCCGCGTGCCTGAAATGGTCGCGACCGCCGGTCCTTTGATAGGCTGCCAGCTGCGCCGCCAGCCACCACGCCTGATCGGTCAGCAGCAACGGCGCGGCGACATCGATTGCGTCGTCGCCGTAAGGAGGGCGTAGAACGTGCCGCATGGCGCCGTCCGACGTGGATAGCCTGGACGTCAATCGTTCGACCGTGAGCTCGCACCACGCGGCGATCTCGGGCCAGTCGAGGACCGCGGCGGCCTCAAAAGCGGCGACTACCATCATCCCGTTCCAGTTGGTGTAGAAACGATGGTCGATGGTGGGCGTTGGGAGTTTGGCGCGTTCGCTAAGCCCGAGTCCGTAGTACTCGGCTTCTCCGTCTGCATCTTGGCTTCCGAACGCACCACCCTCGTGGTGACTCAATGTTTCGAGCACAAACGAGAGAATCCCGCGAACGGTCTCGGCGAATTGCTCCTCGCCTGTCAATCGGTAGGCGTCGAGGTATGCCATAGCTAGCCGCGCGTTGTCTTCGGCCATCTTCTCGAAGTGAGGCTCGCTCCAATCACGAGTCGTCGAGTACCGGAAAAAACCGCCAGCCAGATGATCGTAGAGCCCGTATGCACGACTCGCCGACACGCCGGCGTCCCGCATTGCGACCAGCGTCTTCTTGGCCGCCTCCAACGGTGCATCGGCGCCGCTGCCGCGATACGCGTGGAGCAGAAGTCGCACCGCTTCGGGGTGTGGGAATTTTGGTTGAGTTCCAAAACCGCCGTATCGCCAATCAAAGGCGTCGAGAATCGACTCGACGACTGTCGTTAGAAATTGTGCATCCAAAGCGCCGGGGCCGGGGCGTTCCAGGAGGGCCGCGGCGCGGCGTTCGCGGACGTTCTCGACGGCCGCGTCCACAGCTTGCCGATCGTCGATCCAACCGCGGTGGACTCGCTCGAGAATGTCAGTGAACTGAGCTGCTGGGAAGTACGTGCCGCCGGTGATTAGCTCGCCGTCAGGGGTCAGAAAGGCTGTCGTGGGCCAACCCCCCAGGTTGTAGCGGTCGTTGACGTCGGGTCGCTCGTCGTTGTCGACTCGCACCGGCACGAACCACTCGTTCACGCGCCGGGCGACCTCAGGGTCGGTATCGGTCGTGTCGTCCATCACGTGACACCAGTGACACCACATCGCCGAGATCCGAAGCAGTATCGGCTTGTTCTCGCGCTCTGCGCGCGAGAACGCTTCGGGTCCCCATTCGAGCCAATGAACCGGTGAGGCGACGGCGTGGGAATCGAGTCCCATTGAGACCCCGTAAACTCAAGAGGGAGAAGCTGTTGATCGGATCGCCCGGATCTTTAAAACAGCGATGGCCGACCGATGGGGCACGGGATTATACTGCGCTCGCCATGTCGAACCCACCGACTGCTGAATCGACTCCAGCGGCCCCCGACACCGGGACCGTGGACCCAGCCACCGCCGAGCTCGAAACCAATCCGTTCGCTGCGGTCAATCACTACTTCGACATCGGGGCAACCGCGGCCGGCGTTTCAGAGGACCTTCGGCTGCTGCTCAAGACACCGTATCGTGAGATGCGGGTCGAGGTGCCGGTGAGGATGGACGACGGGAGGCTCGAGGTCTTTATCGGCTATCGCGTGCAACACAATGGCGCTCGCGGACCGTACAAGGGGGGAGTCCGCTATCATCCGGAGGCCGACCTGAGTGAAATCCGGGCGTTGGCCTCGCTGATGACGTGGAAGACCGCGATCGTTGACGTTCCTTTTGGCGGCGCGAAAGGCGGTATCCAGGTCGACCCGCGGGGAATGAGTCAGCGCGAGCTGCGCGACATGACGCGCCGCTACACCGCGAACATCTCCTACATCCTCGGAATCAATCGCGATATACCAGCACCCGACATGAACACCAATGCGCAGATCATGGCCTGGATGATGGACGCCTACGGCCAGCGTTACGGTCACACGCCGGGGATTGTGACCGGCAAACCGATTCCACTCGGGGGCTCGCCAGGCCGCGAACAGGCGACCGCTCAGGGGGCCGCGTATGTGCTCGAGTCGGCGGCGACCGATTGTGGTTTTTCACTCGATGGCGCCCGGGTCGCGATCCAGGGTTTCGGTAACGTAGGCAGCTGGGGGGCCCGGATTCTGGACAGAATGGGACTCACGATTGTCGCGGTTTCGGATGTCGACGGAGCGATCCTCAACGGCGACGGGCTCGATATCCCCCGATTGCTGAAGCACGTTGACGACACGGGTAGCGTGGTCGGGTTCCCGGACACCGATCCGTTGACCCAGGAAGGGCTGCTGACGTGCGATTGCGACATTCTCATGCCGGCCGCGATCGGCGGCGTGATCACCCCGGAAGTCGCCGCGCGGGTCCAGGCCGGGGTCGTCGTCGAGGCGGCCAACCACCCGGTGACGCCGGGTGGCGACGATGTTCTCAACGAGCGAGAAATCATCGTGTTGCCGGATCTATTGGTCAACGCCGGCGGGGTGATCGTGTCATACTTCGAATGGGTTCAAAACATTCAGAGGTTCCATTGGTCACTCAAGAAGGTGAATAAGGAGCTCAAGCGATTCATTGATCTCGCTTGGCGGGACGTGTTCACCACCAGCCAGGCCGAGCGGTTAACGTATCGCAACGCTTCCTACATGATCGGGATCTCGCGCGTCATGGAAGCGACCCGCCTCAGAGGTTACGTCTAGCCCCCCCCATTTCTCCGACAGACCTAGGTCAGCACTGCGCCCGGCGAGCCGCGGCTTCGCCTGGTTTGTCGGCGTCTTTGTCGCGCTCCGCGTTGCGGCAGCGGTCTGCTCGCCAGACCTCGTCGTATCGATCAGCGGGGAGGAACCCCGGCCATGGGATCACGACCGTCACGCCACCATCGTCGGCCAGGGCGAGGGGTCGCTTCGGTTTCGGAGCACCCGCTCCGGGTAATGACGTCAGCCTCGAGCTGATGAGAGACTCGGCTCGTGCTATCGCCATGCGCCTGGCGTCAACGACCGGTGCCCGACGCCCGATGCCGGCGGGTTTGACGATCAGTGATTGGGTTGGCTCGGTGAGCGCATTGAGTGTCGTTGGCGGGATCGTTCTGGTCAGCGGCGCGCGGGCCGACATCGCGGGTTGAAGGATCTCTGTATCGGGTTGCACTGATCGCGTCCGCAGCGGTGGTGTGTGCGCGGGCCTTTGGCCCATGGGTTCTGGTGCCGCCCCGCGAGGTTGGCTGACGATCGGTGATATCGGGAGCCAATCGCCCTCGTCGATTGGGCCGACATACGTTCTCGAGCCCGGTATTGAAAGCGTCAGCAGTGCCACGACGTGAATCGCCGCCGCGGCCAGTATGGCGAGCTTGAAAGGCCGTCCCCACCATGTGTTGATGTCAGGATGCACGCACCCTCCTCGTGCCGATTACACTTGGCTTCGACGAAGGGTTCGAACCGGTCTATTCCTGGCGGTGATCAGATACGGCGAGTGAACGCGTCGACATCGAGCTTCCACACCCGCTCGCCACAGAAGCGTGTCCCCTCGGGGCAGATCGGTCGCTGGCCAGCGCGAAAGCGGACCGTGCAGGGTGGTAGGAGATGGCGCCCGATTCGCGGGTTGACCGCGGTCACTTGTTGCGACTCTTCGAGCGATGCCTGCCAGATCTCCTCCTGGGCATTGTAACAAAGACGCATCGTGTGTTTGTGGAACAAGTTGAGCAGGTCCGCCGACTCGGTGAATCGGATGGCGACCGCATTCGGCAAAAGGTATTCGGCGAACTCTGCTGGAGCGCCAGCCGCCCGCACAGCGCTGATGTCTTGCCAAGTGGCCTCCATGCTCCGTCGGTACGCTGCTTCGACACGCGCGTCTTCGAGCACCAACCGTGGAACGAGGTAGTCCGGTTCACCGCTGATGTGCGCGGTGAGTGCTGGCCGTGAGCCGGGCGTCATTCGATGTCGCTGGTCTTGCGAGTCACCGGCGTGTGAGAGCCGTTTCCGAAACGTGTAGTGTGGGTGATAAAGGGCGCGTGTGAGCTTGGCGTGTGTGGTCAGATTGAGCGCCTCGCCGAGTAGCGGGTTTAGCTGTGGGTCCAGCGCCAGGCTGATCGCCTCGTCATCGGAGAGCGCGGCTTTGGGCTCGCCGAGCACCTCACGCACAGCGTCAGCCAGCACCTCCTCGTTGCGAGCACCGTAGTCGACCAGCTGAGACAACCTGCCGTCTAGCTCACGGTCGAATTCGCTACGGAACGTGCGCTGTCGCTTGCCGTCGCCATTGCGGGCGCTCAGGAAGTTGTGTTCGGGAGTGGAATTCAACGGAAGTGATTCCTCGAGGATCGTCTCGTAGGTCGGGTCGTGTTCCAACAACGCGTCCACCATCGCCCGGACGACCAGCTTCGTCTCCGCCGTCGTGTCGACTTGCTCGCACAGCCTTGCATAGCGCAGCAGCGTGATCCCACTGACCGTGTGATACAAGTACGCGAACGTGCCGATCGGCAGCACGTATCGAGCGATCTCCTGTGCTCGTTTCTGGATCTCTTTGGCGTACTTCTCAGCGTTTGCTCGTCGGCCTGGGAAACGCTCGTAATAGGCGTCCTCGGTCACCGGCGTCAACAACTCGATCAATTCGCGGTACTCCTTCATCTGCCGCTCTACCGTCGATTGGTATCTCGCTAGGGCTTCGCCCTCCAACGGTGGGACCACGACGCTCCCCGGCTTCACTTCGACGTACCGCTGGCTCACTTGCTCGCTGTTGTAGAACGGGTGGCTGTGGAGAAAGCTCCAGATGAAATGGCGGCTGACGTTGGTGAGCGAGAATTGAAACTGAGCATGCTGCAAGGTGGTGTGATGCCCGGCCTGGTACAGACTCTTGGCCAGCCCGATCCAGCGATCGTTGATTTCGACGTCGGGGATGATGCCCTTGGAGCTGTAGCAGGTTCGCGCCGTCGCGAGAAAATTGGCGAACGGCGCTTCGAACGCTTTTGTGAGCCGGACCTCAGGCGCTGCTGAGAGGAAGGTTGTCGGCGGGCTCACGTCTCCAGGCTGGGCGCCTCGGGTTCAGGTGAGGAAGCCCTCCGGCGGCTCTTCCGGAGCTGGCCGTCGATCGAGAATGGACCGGGACCGAGCACGATGACACCCATCAGCATGACGATCAAGGCGAGACTGTACTCGTAGCCACCTTTGAAGACGTCCCACCCATTTGGCAGATGCACGGTCACGATCGCCACGATCATCTCCAAGATGAACAATCCGGACAACCAGCGAGTGAGAAACCCCGCTACCAGGAGCATCCCACCGAAGAACTCGAGCCCGGCAACCGGTATCGCCAACCAAGATGGAATCCCTACGCTCTCGAAAAAGCCCGACGCGGCTTCGAGGTTGAAAACCTTTGGAGCGCCGTGAAGAATGAACGCCAGACCGCAGAAGAGTCGGCTCAGCGTAGAAACTAAGGTTCCGCCAGCCATGCTATTACCTCGCTGCGTTTGGGATCGGTGACGGAGCGTACCGGGAATGAATAATCGTCACCCCTTCGATGCAAGTCAAACATTTGTGTTCAGCGGCGGCGGCGGTCACTCAAGGTCGGTGCCAAAGACAGAGAACGCGGCGCTGGCCGCGCGTTCGGCGACGCCGGGTGGACCAAGGGTCTGAGACACGCTCCGCAGCTCGTCCCTGATCGCTGCTCGCGCGTTATCATCTTCGAGCCACTCGATCACCGGTTGCGCCAGCCGGTGCGGTTGGGCGTCGCGTTGAATCAGCTCCGGAACGATCGCTTTTTTGGCGATCAGGTTGGGGAGCGCGATCCAGCGTACCCGAGCCATACGCTTGGCGATTGCAAACGTGACATGGGAGAGACGGTAAGCGACGACGTGTGGGACGCCGAGCATCGCCAGTTCGAGCGATACGGTTCCCGAGGTGACGATCGCCGCATCACAGTGACCCAAGGCAACGTGGCGGTCCGTCTCGATGAGTTTGAGCCCGGCAACACCAGCGAGCGCGGACGCCACGGCCGAGGGGTCAAGACCGGGTGCGACCATCGTTACGAGTTCGATGTCGGGAATGCGCTGTCGGATTCGTGCGGCACTCTCCGCCAAAAGCGGTCCCATTCGGTCGAGTTCGCCAAATCGACTTCCGGGCAAGAGCGCAACCCAGCGGCGCGACGCGTTCAGGCCGAGTCTGGCCGCGACCGGTTCGCGATCACCGATGTCAGTTGGGATGCGATCTAGGACCGGATGGCCGACGTAGACGGCGTCGACGCGTGAATCGCGATAGAACTCGGCTTCAAACGGCAACGTCAGCAACACACGACGCACGCATTTCTCGATCGCTGAGACGCGTCCCGGGCGCCAGCCCCAGACGGTTGGGCTGACGTACTGGACAACGGGGATCGATCGTCGGTCAAGCTTCCGTGCAAGCCGCAGATTGAAATCGGGTGAGTCGATCAGGACGGCGCCGATCGTATCGTGATCCACGGCGGCTCGCTCCAGGCGCTTCATCGCGCGTCGAATTGCCGGCAACCGGGGGAGAACCTCGGTCAGCCCCATGGTGGTGAGTTCACGCGTCGCGACGACGCGTTCGGCGCCGGCAGCTTCAAGAGCCGGGCCGGTGGCACCGAAGAAACGGATGCCCGGTACCATCTTGCGTGCTGCGTCTACCAACTCTGCGCCAATGGCATCGCCCGAAGGCTCGCCAGCGACGACTAGGACTTGGGCCACGGGGAGCTCGACCGCTCCGCTTCGCGCGGCTTGGCGGCCCACGCGCGGGCGCGAGTTTCGGGTGAATCAAGCCTTGCAGCGAGCCGGTCGGATAGATGAGCCATCCGATCGTGACCCCAGAAGATCTCGCCTTGCCAAAGAAACGTCGGAACGCCGAACACGCCTGCGGCGAGCGCTTCGGTGGTGTTCATCTTGAGCTGAGCCTTGGTGGTCGGTGCGTTGAGCCGAGTCGCGAGATCAGCTTTCTCGAGACCGGTGGCTTCCAGCGCCTGCTCGAGCACGCTGTACTCGGTGAGCGGGCGCCCCTGACCCCAACAGAGGCTCGCCAGCTCGACGGCGAGCTCAAGACCACGCGGATCGTCTTGGTACAGACAAACCGTCCGCAACGCCATCAAGGGGTTGAAGGGGTGCGCCGGGGGCCCGATCATCGGTACCCCGATTAGGTCGGCCGCGCGGATGATGTCACGGGCGGTGTACTGCCGCTTGGTCGGCTGCTCGGCTGGACCCACGAGGCCGGTGGCTTCGAGCATGGCGGCGTACAGTACCGGCCGAACTTCCCACTCGACCTCGTGACGCTCTCCAAACGACTCCGCCTGCGTGAGCGCTAGGTACGAGTACGGCGATATGAAGTCGAAGTGAAACCGGACCGAGTGTCGTGCCACGCGAGGCTCAGTCGGCAACGTTCAGGTACATAAACGGTGGGATCGTCAGCCCAACTACGTCGTCGCCGCCGGTGACGTCCCTTGCTCGCGCCAGCGCGTAATCCAAGCTGGGTGCCCATGACACGCCCAACCTGCGAGCCGCGCGGTCGTCCGGGGGCCCAACCAGGATCGTCTCCGACAAGTATCTGAGCGGGTAGGTCGCCCAATACCACACAGTGAATGGATGGAACCCGTGATGAGCAAACCGGTGGCGGTAGCAGTCGATCAGCTCTGGATCGCGGGCAAAAGATTCCTGAAACTCGGCCTGCATTGTGAATGGATCGGTCGTGACTGGTAGCACCTCTTCCCAGAACCGCTGGTACGCGATGTGGTATCGATCGTGAAACACCTCGAACACGGGGTTCAAGATGATCACCGCGCCGCCCGGTTTTATGAATGGTCGGTTCCAAAACCAGTTGAACACGTAGCCGAGAACGTCGCTAACTACGAGCACGGGGTTGATGCGGGCGTCGATCGCGTACGGTGAGAGATCCGGTAATCCAAAAACCAACGTGTCGAACTGCCGATCGACCTCTACCTCCAACTGAGGTCGCAGTGTTTCCAACGTGACCTGATGGACATCGTCGATCGCTCCCGCGGTGATCGCGATGGGCGCGTACTTGGATCGTATACCGCGAAAAACCTTGGCCCGCGCCGGTTCTGGTAGTGCCCGCATCGATATCGGGGCTGTCTTGCGCAGAATCCGTTCGGCGAGACTCAATCGATCCGGTGACTTGCTCAGGTACTCGAGATGCTGCGGATAGGTGGCTCCGTTCATCGCGGCTTCGATGACCATGATCCGACAGTGCCTCTGAATCACCTCGCTCATGCGACGTATCGTGGCGTGCATACAAGAACCGTCGGGTTGCATCACGTGTGGCGTGTGCTCGGTCATCTGTGGCGAGTGATGGGGAGCGATCGAGTTGTACGTACCGAACCCGACGGCTACTGATTTGTGGCCGCCGTTTAGCGGGATTTGGACCGTGTCGACGTAAATGACGAGATCGCTTTCGATTACTGCGCGGCTCGTTTCGACAGGTTCTCCGTCGTCAGTCTCACCTAGCGCGACGATGTCGTCCGCATCTTCGGCGTCGAAGTTCGTCAGTTGATCGGGCCAAAACCGGGCCATGATCTTTTCGCCCAGCATGTACTCCAACTCGTAATGCTGCATCTTGCGGTGCAGTGCGACCGCGCAGCGCAGTTGGATGTTCTCTTGCTTCACGCCTTGATCTTCGAGTAACTCGAGCAGGCGTGTGATCATGATCTGCCGAATATCCGGCCGGGCCATCAACGGGAACGGTTGGCAGTTGTCGTCGAAGGCGATCAGCACCCGTGAGTTTGGCCCAACGAGCTCGGCGAGTGGCTCCATGCCAACAGGCTCCTCCAGGGCCTCCCTCAGGGCGCGCGGAATGCCGCGCTTGGGAATGCCCTCGATCGCTGGCGGCGGGTAGAGGACAGTAGCTCGATCCGGTAGGTCGGCTCCAAGGAGCGTGTTTCCTGAATAGGTCAGGTACTTCATCCCGCGAGCGGCTCGATCGAGTCGGGGATCTGGAACGCGACCTTGGTGACGCCTCGGCGGCCGGCCTCGAGCGCACACTGGATCGCCTCACGGTACTCCGTGAGCGAAAAGCGGGCGCCAACCAGTGGTGCGAGCTGGTCGTCTAGCTCAGTGGCGAGCGACAGCGTCCGGTCAAAGGTGTCAGCATCAGCCGTGTAGCTGCCGCGCACCTCGAGCTCCTTGTGCCACATCGCCGTCCAGTCGATTCCACGGGGTACGCCGGGCATGCCGACCACGATAACGGCGCCCCTGGCTTGGGTAAAGCGCATCGCATCGTCAATTGTGGCCCCCGAGCCTACGCAGTCAAAGACGACTGCAGCGCCTCCGATCGCCACCGGCGGGCCTATCTCAGGCTGCAACAGCTCAGCTCCGACCGCTCGGGCTAGGCGATCGCGCATTCCGGCGCCGGTCGGCAACACGAGGTCGGCCCCGAGACGGCGCGCGACCTCCGCTTGGTAGGGGTACTTGGCGATCGCTATCACCCGACAACTTGGTCCGACGTATCGCAGCGCCGCGATCGTGAGCACACCGATCGTCCCACAGCCGAACACAACGACGGTATCGTCTTCGTCGAGCGGTGCTTGTTGAACCGAACTCAGGCAGCAGGCGAACGGCTCGACCAGCACTGCGCCGGCGTCGGACAGCCCATCGGGAACCCGGTGCAGCTGCGACTGGTGGGCTACGAACCCCTGGCTCCAGCCGCCGCCCGTATCACGACAGTACCCGGTCTGGATACCGGCTCCGATCGCTCCTCGGGTGACGTTGCGACAGTGGCCGAGATCACCGTCCCGACATGCCGCGCAAAGATCGTTGATGCCACGAATCGCACAGTGAAGCGGAGGTGCGAGGCAGACGCGGTCACCCGTTCGCACGAATGTCACGTTCTCGCCAGTTTCGTAAACGATACCAACGACCTCATGTCCAAAAACAAACGGGGTCGAAGTCAGCGGTGAGAAATAAGGGCTGCCTTGGGCCGTGATAGTGGCCAGATCAGACCCACAGATTCCGCTTAGGATTGGCCTTACCCGCGTCCACTCGGGGCTCGGCAATGGAGGTGGTTCGACTTCGGTTAGGCGCACCACACCGAGCTTCGAGGTTCCGATCCCGGGTCGGCGTCGACCGAGCGCTCGGGTGGCAAGAAACCGGGGCACACTGCGGACATACTCGAGTGCCAGCACGGTGTCGATCAGCGAACCTGGGGTGCGGTTCCAGGGATGGTACTATCCCAGACGTAGACTCCCCAGCCACGGGTACGGGCGGTCTGGAGCAGACGACGCCCAGGATTGACCACTGCGGGCCGGCCGACGGTTTCAAGCATCGGTACGTCATCCAAGCTGTCTGCGTACGCAAACGATCGCGACAGCGAGAGTTGGTTCTCGGCTGCGTATTCTGAAACCGCATCCGCTTTTGTCTGCCCAGCGAGTGGTTGTCCCGCGAGTTCGCCGGTGTGGGCGCCGTCGCTTACCGCCAGCCGGACGGCAATGATGTCGTCGACCTCCAAGTGCTCGGCCACCGGTTGAACGATCTCTTCCAGTGAGCCAGAAACCAAGACTACGCGATCGCCTCGATCGCGGTGTTCGGCGACTCTTGCGACCGCGGCCGGAAGAAGACGCGGGCGAATGTGATGCTCGAACAGCTCCTCAGCGCGCTGCCGCAGATCTTCGGGGGACACAGGCCGGTAGGTGCGATAGAATGCTCGCTGGAACGCTTCTCGGCTAAAGCTGTCGAGTGCTAGGTAGTACGGGACTCGCGGCAGAAACGCCGCTGTCCAGAGCTTGCGCTGGCCGGGTCCCATTCCGCTAGTCCGGATCTCGACGCCATAGCGAACGATGTTGCTTGCGACCAGGGTACCATCGACGTCAAAAAAAGCGCCTTTCTGCCTCATTCGGTTCGACCACCGGCGCCATTACCGCTGTCGGGATCGGGTTGGCCATCCGACATGCTCACGATCGCATCCCGCACGTCAGCGGCGATCTCGCGGTAGAGCCGGTTGTTCGGAAGCCG
>JBFGIA010000066.1:0-13944 GCA_041577935.1 Gemmatimonadota bacterium
CTAGGGAGAGTCGGGAGCCCGTCGCCTGCGCAAAAAACGGAGGGAGTAATGAGGGTAGGTCGCTTCAATTGCCAACGCGGACAGACGATGATCGAGTTCGCGATGGTTATCCCGATCGTGGCACTTCTCTTCATGGGGATCTTCGATTTTTCGCGCTTCTTTTACACGCGCCTGACCCTCCAGCACGCCATTCACGAGGCGACGCGATTCGCCGTCACCGGTGGCGCGCTCGATGACGGCCAGGGCAACACGATGACCCGGGTCGAGTCGATCAAGAGCGTGATCACCAGAGAAGCGACCGCGCTCGACCTCGATGTCGATCAACTCATCATCGATCCGGCCGATGGTGGGGGTCCGAGCGAGATCGTGACCGTCACCGGGAACTTCGAGTTTCACTTCGTGACCCCCGGTGTCAGCGTTTTCTTTCCCGGCGGCAAGTACGACTTCACGGTCGCGACAGCGATGAAGAACGAGCCGTTCCTAAGTGGTGGGCCGTGAGTGATTCACGATCGAGTGAGAAATACGGGTCGAAGGACGGGGTCGCAAAGCGGGACGGCGACGGTCGAGGCCACGCTGGTGACAACGTTGTTGTTATTCGTCTTTCTCGGCGTCGTCGAGTTTGGGAATGCGATCAGCGTAGACCATACGATCACGAGCTTGAGCCGCGAGGGGGCCAATATCGCCGCTCGCGGGTCGACCCTCTCCGAGGCGATTCAGACGGTCTCGGACAACGGCGTGTCGATCAAGCTGTCTTCACGCGGCGGGGTGATCGGAACACGACTCGTCGTTACCGGCGGCGTACCGACGGTCGCGGACCAGGCGGCGAGCGCCGGCTACGCGAGCGGGAGCCGGATCGGAGCGGTCGGGGACCCGGTACCGTCGTTGGCCACATTGGGCCTTCAGGAAGGTCAGCAGATCCACGTCGTCGAGATCTTTTACGACTATCAGCGGATGACGCCACTTGGGAACCTGATCACGGCGATTCCGAGCACACTGTACACCCGAGCGGTCTTCTAGCAGCTCAGGAAAACGGAGGAAAGAGGAGCGAAGAATGAACAGAGGTCTTTGGCACCGAGTAATGGGTAATGAGCGCGGAACCGTGTTGGCGTTCGTTGCGGTGAGCCTGGTTGGGCTTCTTGGCATCGCCGGTTTGGCGCTCGACTCGGGCCGCGCCTACGTGGCGCGCGCCGAGCTGTCGCGTGCGGTGGACGCGGCCGCACTCGGGGGCGCAGCCGCGCTGCGCCAAAGCCAGGCCGACGCCGAGCAGAGGATCATCGCGCTCGCCAGGGCCAACGGCGTCGATCCGGCGCTGCTCAACTACTCGTTTGGCGTCAACGCCGAGGGTGAGAATACCGTCTCGGTCAGCGCCAGCGAGGTCGTGCCGACGACTTTTATGCGCGTGCTGGGACGGGACAGAGTCGGTGTCGTGGCGGCCGCCGAGGCGACCGTCCCGCCGCTCGATCTGGTACTTGTCCTGGATCAGTCGGGCTCGATCGCTCGCGAGGGCGCGTGGGACGACCTGCAGGACGCGGCCAAAGACTTTATCGACAATTTCAGCGAGTCGATCGACCAGGTCGGGTTGGTCTCGTTCCAGGTGCGGGCGGGGCAGCACGTTCCACTCAGCCAGCCGTTCCGGGCCAATATCCGGGCGGCGATCGACGGTATGACGTCGGTCGGCGATACCAACACCGGTGAAGGGTTGAGGGTCGGCAAGGAGACGCTCGACAACGGCCCGACGCGGAACCGCTCGGTCCGGGTGGTAGTGTTCTTCACCGACGGCCGGCCAACGGCATTCCGCGGAATGGTCGGCGGCGAGGATCGCGCGGTTGCCGTCTCGACCCGGATTACCGGCAATGTACGCGGCTATTTCGACGACCCCGACAATTTGCCAATGGATCGGCTGGCGAGTGCGGATGGATGCGGCTGGGTGCCGTCGTGCTTCGGCATGAACGAGAACACCGTACGGAATCGCGGCAAGGCGAACGGCAGGCAACAGGCGGATCGGATACGCAGCGACAATGTCTATCTGTTTACGATCGGTCTCGGGAACCCCAACAACCCGGACCCGATCCTGACCCCGGATATGGACTACCTACGCGAGCTGGCGAACGAGGACGGGATCACCGACCCAGGTCAGCCCAAGGGGAGCGCGTACTTTGCACCAACCGCTGCCGAGCTCGACGATGTGTTTCAGGCCGTGGCCCAGGACATCCTGGTCCGGCTGAGCAAGTAACCCAGGCCTCCCCCGTTTCTCCCTCCCTCCAGGCGCGGTCGGTCCCCGGGACTGGCCGCGCCGCCCTCCCGTTCCCGGGTCGCCTTTTGCAAGACCGCTTGTAAGAAGCGATGAGGGACCAGCGGAAAGTTCTCACAACCGTCCATCTGCCGGTACTCGACCCCCTCGTTTTGCCCCCAGATCGGTACCGTTGGACCGCTTGAACGGAACCCCGCTTCCACGATCGTATCCTTTTTACGAGAAGTCGGAAAAACTGCTCAAAACACCGATGAGTGGTACACGCTCTGCATACTCAGCAGGCCGTGATAACGGGCGGGGAACCGCCCCGTGATGACTCCCACGAAACGAGCTTAGGCAGATGAGGGGATTGAGGAATTTTGGACGCCGCTCTTGCGCGCGGCGGGGCAGCACGGTCTTGGAGCTGGCGCTCGCCATCCCGGTCGTGATGGTCCTGTTCATGGGGATCTTCGAGTTCGGGCGCCTCTTCTACGCCCGGGTGACGATGCAGCACGCGGTCGCCGAGGCGGCACGGTTCGCCGTGACCGGGGGCACGCTCGATGACGACCAGGGCAACCCGCTCACGCGGGCCCAATCGATCGTGGCCGTCATCAAGCGGCAGGCGGTCGCGCTCGACGTCGACGTCGACACACTGTCGATCGATCCGCCCAACGGCGGTGGTCCGTCACAGGTCGTCACCGTCAGTGGTGAGTTCAGCTACGACTTCGTTACGCCCGGGATTCACAGCGTGTTTCCCGATGGCGAATACACATTCACCGTTTCGACATCGCTGAAGAATGAGCCGTTTTTCGAGAACTAGAAGCGAGCGCGGGAACGCGCTGATCGAGACCGTCCTGGTGTCGATGATCCTGCTGGGCATGGTGCTCGGGATCGTCGAGTTCGGGACCGCGCTGAGTCGCGAGCACACGCTGACCAGCTTGAGCCGTGAGGGCGCCAACCTGGCCGCCCGCGGCTCGTCACTGGGTGAGTCCGTCAACGTCGTGATGACCAACGGCAGCAGCATCAACCTCGCTGGCCAGGGAGGTGCGATCGCGACGCGGATCATCGTGACCGCCGGCGCGCCGCTTATCGTAGGTCAATCCGCGAGCGCCGGCTACAACGGGTTGAGCCAGGTCGGCAACGTTGGCGATACAGCCACCGGTATGGACGATTGGGGCCTGGTCGATGGCCAGAGCGTCCACACCATGGAAGTGTTCTACACCTACAATCAGATAACACCGTTCGGGAGCATGATGGGCGTGTTTGTGCCGACTCAGCTCTACGAGCGGGCCGTCTTTTAGTGTCTCTAACGGGTCGCCCCCGCACCACTATTGCAGGAGGTAACATGCTACGGCTAATACAGAATCGACGCGGGGCGATCATCGCGATGGTGGCGATCAGCCTGGTCGCGATCCTCGGGATCGGCGGTCTGGCCCTCGACGGCGCCCGCGCTTACGTGACGCGCGCCCAGTTGTCACGGGCGGTCGATGCGGCCGCATTGGCCGGGGCGGCATCGCTGCGATTGGGACAATCGACAGCGCGGCAGCGGATCGAGTCGCTGGCCGCGGCCAACGGCGTCGACCCGGCGCTGCTGAACATCACCTTTGGCGTCAATGCGAACGGCGAGAACACGGTGTCGGTGTCGGCCAACGAGATCATGCCGACGACGTTTATGCGCGTGCTGGGTCAGACCCAGGTCGACGTCGGATCGGTCGCTGAGGCGACGGTCCCGCCGCTCGACATCGTGCTGGTCCTGGACCAGTCGGGGTCTCTCAAGGCGATGAACGCGTGGGACGACCTGCAGAACGCCGCCCGCGGGTTCGTCGATCACTTCGACAATAACATCGATCAGATGGGGCTCGTTTCTTATCAGCTGCGGGCCACCGACCGATTCATGCTGAGCCAACCGTTTGTTGGCCAGGTCAAGGCGGCGATCAATGGGGTTACCTCGGATGGTGACACGAACACCGGCGAGGGACTCCGACTGGCGCTCAACCAGCTCCAGACGGGTCCGGTCCGGGCGCGGTCTGTTCGCGTCGTAGTGTTCTTTACCGACGGTCGTCCGACCGCATTCCGGAAGGACGTCGGAGGCCAGGACCGGATGATGGCGGTTTATACGACCCAAGCTGGCGGCAAGATGCGCGGCTATTTCGATGATCCCGACGGGCTGCCGAGCGATGGCGTCGTTTGGCCAGCGGATGGGTGTCACAACCAGGTCCCGCCGTGCTTTGGCTGGACCGAGCCTACGATCCGAACGGAAGCCAGAGATTCGGGCATCCAATGGGCCGACGCGACCCGGAGTAACGGGGTCTTCATCTTTACGATCGGCCTCGGGAACCCGAACGCGGGCGATCCGCTTCTGGTGCCCGATGACGCGTACTTGGAGTATCTGGCCAACCAGGACGGCGTCGCCAACGCGAGCCAGCCACAGGGCTCGTACTACTTCGCGCCCACGGAAGCTGAGCTCGAGGACGTTTTTGACGCGGTCGCCCAAGACATTCTGGTGCGCCTGACCCAGTAAGCCAGCCCACCGGCGCACAGCGGCCGCAAACACGGGGCGCGATCGGACAACCGATCGCGCCCCTTCTTTGTATGTCGCTAAGAGGCCGAGCCCGCCTCGGTTGGGGCTGGACGCCGCGTGTCGCGCTCGATGCGGCCATCCAAGAGGTGCACTTCGCGGTTGGCGTGAGCGGCGATATCGGTTTCGTGGGTCACAAGCAGGATCGTATTCCCCTCGCTGTGCAGCCGGTCCACGACCGTCATGATCTCGGAGCTCGTCTTTGAGTCCAGGTTGCCCGTCGGCTCGTCGGCGAGGATGATCGAGGGGCGATTGACGAGCGCTCTGGCGATCGCGACGCGCTGCCGCTGTCCGCCCGATAGCTCGCTGGGGCGATGGTCGGCGCGGTCCTCAAGGTCGACCGCTCGGAGCGCGGCGTGAGCCATCTCGATGCGCTGCTCGGATGGCGTCCCGCCGTATACCAACGGCAGCTCGACGTTTCTCAGCGCGGTCGCTCGCGGCAGCAAGTTGAAAGTCTGAAACACAAACCCGATCTCGTGGTTGCGCACAAAAGCCAGCTCGTCGTCATCGAGCTGGCTGACCTCGCGTCCGTTGAGCCAATACTGGCCGCCGGTCGGCGTATCGAGACACCCGATCAAGTTCATGAGCGTCGATTTGCCAGAACCCGAGGGGCCCATGATCGCCACGTACTCGTTTCGCTCGACGTCGAGATCGACCCCGTCCAACGCGTGGATCTCTTCGGTGCCCATTTGATAGTACTTGGTCAAGCCCCGCACTTTGATCAGCGGTTGATCGGAGCTTTCGGTCAAGACTCGTCGTCTTCTTTGCGTTCGATCTTGACGGTGTCGCCGTCCGATAGATCCCGCAACGCTTGGTAGCTTCCGCTCACTACCTGGTCGTTCTCCTCGAGGCCGCTCCTAATCTCGAAGTAACGCTCGCCGCTGATCCCGACGCGTACGGGGGCGAAGCGCGCCGTTCCGTTGCGCACCACGAACACGCCCTCGCGCTCAACGACGCCGTCCAACCCGGCCGCGTCGTCAGCCATCGACCTGACGACCAGCGATTGGATCGGTATCGTCAGCACGTTCTCGCGTTCGGCGGTCACGATCTCGGATGAACACGAAAGCCCCGACTGGGCGCTCGGCAGCTTATCGTCCAGCGTCACCACGACCTCGAAATCGGTTGAGTCGTCGGCCGGGCCGCTCGCGGTGGCGACGATCTTTGGGCTGGTGCCGACCTCGGTCACGTGGCCGACAAACGTCGTGTCGGGGAACGCATCGACGGTGACCTTGGCCTCCTGGCCGACCTCGAGGTCGACGACATCGGTCTCATCGACGTCGATGGTCGCCTCCATGATCGCCATGTCGGCGATCACCAGCAGCACCGTGCCGGGCTGGTTCATCGTGCCGATCATCGCTACCTCTCCGGGCTCGACGTTGACTCGCGTCACGACACCGTCGATCGGGCTGGTGATTGTGACCTGGCTGAGGTCGTGTTTGGCACTGAGGAGCATCGCCTCGTTCTGCCGGATACGGTTTCTGGCTGCGTCGACAGCTGCACGGCGGGCTCTGAGCTCGGCCCGGGCAGCGTCGAGCTCGGCGCGCGGAATGAGATCGGCATCGGCCAGCCGGCGCTTGCGGTCGAACTCCTCGGTGGCGAAGGCCAGCTGTGCCTCGGCCGACGCGAGATCGGCGCGCGCGACCCCGACTGCTGCCTCTTGCCCGCTGGCGCCGGCCGCCACGTTGACCGGATCGAGCTGCAGCAAGAAATCACCCGTCTTGACGCGCTGACCCTCGGTGACATCGACGCGGACGACCTCGCCAGACGTCGTCGCGCTGATCGATACCGAGTGCTTTGGCTCGAGCGTGCCGCTGGCGCTGACGACAGCGATCAAGTCGCGCTTGGCCACGGGCTCGACCTCGACCGCGGTGCTCTTGTCGCGACGGCTGAAAATGGCCACCGCTATGAGCGCCACGATGACGACACCGCCAGCCATGATGACCCACTTCTTGTCGGGACGTTTCATCGGTTCACCCGCTCGGGGAAGAGGCTCAACCCGGTGCCCCGCTCGAGCTCCACCAGGGCAACGTAGAAATCGTACGTCGACGCGATCAGATCGGTTTCCGCTTCCGCCGCTCGGACCTGTGAATCAAGCAGGTCGACGAACGACCCGGCGCCGGTTTCGTAACGCGCCTCACCCAGTCTCAGATCCTCGGTCGCCAACTCGACGCTCTTCATGTTGGCCTGGTGCGCGGCGTAGCTGGTCATGAGACGCGAGTAGGCAGTGCGTACCGTCTCCTCGATTGACAATTCACGTCGTCGCCGTTCGGCGCGCGTCGATTGGAGCGCCGCGTTGGCCCGGCTCGTCTCGTTGTGTCGATTGAACCCATCGAACAGCTGCCAGTTGAGCGAGAAAGCCCAGAAGTTGCGCGCATCGAGGTCGGAGAACTGGAAGTCGCTCGTGTCGACGGCGGACCTCGACAGGCTGTATTGAAACTGAAACCCGGGCAAATACGCACTGCGAGCGATCCACAGGTTGGCGCGGTCGGCGCGCTCCTGCGCCGCGGTCTCACGCACCGAAGGGTGCAGCTCGAGCGCCCGGTTGACGAGGCTCTCGACGTCAAACGGCGGAGGGAATACCGCGAAGTCGGTGGTCAGCTCGATCGGTCCCTGGGGCAAGCCGCCGACCAGGCTTCGCAGCGCCAGCTGCGCCTCCTCGGCTGCCTGTTGTGCCTCCAGCGAAGCGACCTGACCCTGGTTCAGACCGAGCTCGGCCTGCAACACGTCGGATTTGGTGACCTCACCTACGGCGTACCGAGACTCCGCAAGCACGAGGTGTTTCTCGAGCCGCTCGATCTCGCGCATGGCTTGCGCCACCAGCGCCTGTTGCCGGCGCGTGCCCAGGTATTGCTGCTTGATGTCGGCGCGGGTTTGCCACCACTGCGAATCATAAGCCGCGATGGCGCGCTCGGATTCGGCTCGCGCTCCGCGGATGCGGAAGATGTCACGACCAGCGTCCAGCAGAGTGTGCGTGAAGTCCCATTGATAGGCCGTGCTGTAGGTGAGTGGGCTCGCGAACTGCGTCCCGGCCAGGTTGAACGTGCCCGCTTCGGAACGTTGAGCCAGGCCTTGAAAGCCTACCTGCGGCATCAGGTTGCCGTACGCGTCCCACACCCCGGCGCCGGCTGCAGATCGGCTGAAGGCGGATTGAAGAACGACCGGGTTCTCTCGCTGTCCAGCCTCGAGCGCGGCCGCCAACGACAGTCTCAAGGTGTCGCTAGCCTGTGCTTGGGCCGAGGCGGCTCCCGGCGTCGCCAAGAGACAAACCAGCGTCAATGCCAGCTGAAAGAGCGCGCGCGGGTGCTGATTGGGGGAAGACATATGGCCTCGCTTCATCGGCGATCGTGCGTTCGATTCGTGATGCGACGCTACCGCGCGTGCTATTGGTCAATTGCGCGCGACACGTGGATGGGGACTGCGTCAGTAGTTCTCCAGAATCTGTACCCGATCGCCGTCCCACGTCATCTCCAAGGTCCTTCGCTCGGCCTCGAACCGGAACCGGCCGGCTCCCGTCGTCATGCGTGCCGAGCCACGAAAGCGCTGCGCGGTGGCTTCCGCGTAGGTGCTGGCAAAGCGCTCAGCAGCGTCTGCCGAGTCCCAGACGAGCGTCCACCCGTACGCCAGCTCACCAGACGGTTTTTCGTAGAGCACATAACGATCGCCGTCCCAGCCCGCCGCCCCGTTCGCCGCCATCGAGTCGCCGAGCGCGGCCGCCAAGATGAGCCCTGTGCCGAACTCGCCCCAGCTCCCATCGGTTAACTCGCGGCCCAGCTCTTCTCGGCGGGGAGGGGTTGGGGTCCGGGGTTGATCGCGCGCTTGCCAGTAGCGTTCGGGGTGCAGGATCTGTTCGGTCGACGCCGGTGGGTCACGGTATAGCGCGTCGACCGACTCCCACCCGCCCTCACGCAGCGTAGCGATGACGAAGCTCGCCCCCTCGACGTACGGAAACAGCAGCAATCGTTGCAGCGCTTTGGGTGCCTGATCGAAGGCTGGATAGGCCTGGGCGATGGCGCCCGAGTTTCCGGCCAGCAGATCGGCGGGGTTGGGTAGTTGCTCGATCGAGGCGCCGGTCGGAGCCAGCATGAAGGCGAGCATCGCCGCCATCGCGTCGCCTTCGGCCACCGCCACTCGGGCCAGCGCCGCGTCCTCGGTAGGCCCGAGCTCACCCAGCCAGGCTGATAGATCGAAGTGCTGGTCCTGGAGGGCGTGGGTCACCTCGTGGGCCACGACCGCTCGCTGGAGCAGTTCGGGCAACCAATCGGCCAGATAGAACGTTTTCCTGTGCGGATCATAGTAGCCGGCTACCTGCTCGGTATACAGGCGGACGACGAGATCCTTGAGGTCAGCCCCGACAGGGAGCAAGCCGCAATGCGATAGCAGTGCGCTTTGTGCGATCCAGTCTGCTGGCGACATCTCGCGCTCTAGCGACTGGGTTGCATACTGGCGGATCGTTTCCCGGTCGCTGACCTGGAAGTCGACCGGGCCCCGCCAGTCGAGTTGGCGGATGGCGGCCAACTCTTGGCCGACGGCGCGGGCCGCGATGACGAGTGCCGAAGGCGCCTCGCGCTGAGCGGCGACTGGGTTTGGGGACGAAATCAACGCGCCGGCCATCAGCGCGATGATCGCGAGCCGGCATGCGGAGTTCATAGGCGGGACCATGTGATGTTGCGCGTCACTTCTTCTATACGGAGCAGGTCATGAGGTGGATCGGCTGCAAACCAATACCGCTCTTCAAGCCACGAAACGCGCAGGTGCACGGGGTATGCACGCACCGTCGCACCCCCATGCGTGACCAGGCTTGGGGTCCCGATCTCGAGGCGCGCGGGGATCGCTCGTTGATCGAACGCCAGTACGAAGTTGAAGCTCAAGACCCGGCCGGCTTCGAAGTCGAGTGCCGTGAGGGTCAACGGGATCTGCGCCTGGTCGAGTGTCGGCGGCGGGGTTCGCACGTTGGTTTCGCGGCGGCCCGTCGGGGTGGTGATCGCGAGTCGGGCCTGGCCGTCGAAGCCGCGACCGTAGTTGACCTCGGCCGTCAAGCTCCCGTCGTCCCGATGTACGCGCTGGAAGCTCGAAACCGGGGTGTGCGAGCGCGGATCGATTATTGCGACCAGACTGTCGAGCCCAATGCTGGTGCGGCGGTAGCGAGCGAGCCGCAGATCCCGGCGCCGCGAGGTGACCGCGAAACGGAGCGTGTCACCGCTGGCGCTGACGAGCGCGAACTCACCCTCCGCCAGCGGTCGATCTGCGAACGGGATCTGGGGCGTGGCTCCGGTTCCGGCCTCCGACCCATCACCAGGGCCGCACGCCAACAGCCCGAGAAGAACTGGGATGGCAGCGATGTTGAGGAGTGGAATACGACGCATCGAAGCGATAAGATAAGGACTCTACGAATGGACATGCCAAAGCGATCCAGGCGGCTTTGTACGCTCATCGTAGCGGCGGTCGTTTTTGCACCGGTGCTTGGCATCGAGTTGCAGGCGCAGGATATCCAACCGCTGGCTCCGGTGCTCGAACCGAACGAGCGCGAAGAGCCAGAAGACGGCGTCGAGACACCGAGCCCCGATCCGCCCGGGCTCATCCCGTTGCCCGAAGCACCGAACCGAACAACTGCGGCCTCTAGAGACCGGATCCGCGTCACGACCGTGCTGCCGGCGTCGTGGAGCGGTGTCGTGGCCAGCTACCAACCGCTGTGGATCGGGATCCTGTCTCCGGGCGGTTTCGGCTTGCATCGCTGGACGCCGTACTTCGCATCCTCGGCGTTGGCCCCTGTGCTGACAGCACATCCGTTCTTTGGGCCGTGGGGGGTGCTCAGCTACGATGGCTGGATCCTCGACCGCTACCGCCAGGTCTGGACATCAGTCCGGCCACCCGAGCGATTCGCTGAGGCGGGTCGCTGGTTGCAGCTCGGGGATCGGGCGATGGCTGAGCAGAGCGCCACCGAAGCGGCCACCGCTTACCGCCACGTGACGCTGGTAGCTCCCGATTTTCCGTTGGGTTACCTCGGTCTTGGCGCGGCGTTGGCGGAGCTCGGCGACGACGTCGGCGCGGCACAGGCGTTTCGGCAGAGCCTCGATCGTTACCCGGCGTGGCTGGGGTTGGCCGTTGATTGGTCGCTCCTCTATGGCCGCCAAGACCGGCTCGAGGCCGTTCAAGCGGCCGCCGACCGGCGTGCCGAGAGCGGCTCGGCCAACAGTCAGTTTGTAGCTGGTGTTTTGCACATGTTCGGTGACGATCCCACCAGGGGACGCGAAATGCTGAACGGGCTACCGGACGACCCGCACGCCGTCCACTTGATGACCCGAGGGCCGCGCTAGGCTACCCGAGCGGACTCGGACCGACCCGATCGCGGAAGCGATCCCCCCAAAAACGGTACAGGACTTGCAGCTTCCGGTCGCGCTATGAAGACCGAAAAGGACCTGGCTCTGGTTCTGCCCGATCTCCCCCCCGAAAGCGTCGCATCTGACTATTGGGAGATCGGTGCACACCCGAATTACCTGCTCAGCGTCAACGAGGACGTGGTCGGGGCGCGGGACCGGTTGTCGCAGGTTTCCGACACCTCGCTGACGGTCATCCTGTATGGTGAGCGTGGAGTGGGGAAGGAGGTCCTGGCGCACGGGGTCCACAGTCTCTCGAGTCGCGCCGAGAAGAGCTTTACGGCGCTCAACGCCTACGCAGTCCCGAGAGCTTCGATCGATCGCGAGCTGTTTGGTAACGGTTACGGCGGCAAGCTCGACGGTGGCGAAGACGGGACGATGTACATCCATGGTATCGAGTCGCTCTCACAGGACATTCGGGAGCGATTGGTGGAGTGGAAACGCGATCGGGAGAGCTCGTCCGAGCCGAGCGCGCGGATCATCCTGAGCTGCGAAGCGCCCTCGATGAACGCCGACGGACTAACGGAGCTCGAACGGATGTGGACACCGGCCGGTGGCGCGGTACGGGTCGAGATCCCCCCGCTGCGCGAGCGACCCGAGGACATCCCACTGTTAGCGACTCACATCGTCCAGAAGTACGGACCATTCTACGGCTCGAGCATCCGAGTTCTCCGCGGTAGCTTCCTGCGCTTCTTGCAGGCCTACCAGTGGCCTGGAAACACCCGCGAACTCGAGCGCGTCCTGAGACGCTTCTTAGTGATCGAAGACGAAGAGGTGATCCGTGCCGAGTTGGGCAGCAAGCAACCGGTGCAGGATAGCTTCGACGATGAGACCGAGACGGGAGGATCGCTCAAGGCGATGGTCGCCCGTGCGGTGAGCCGGGTCGAGAGCCGCGAGATCGCACGCGCATTGGAGCGTGCGCGCTGGAACAAGAAGCGCGCGGCGGCGGACCTGGGGATCAGCTACAAATCCCTCCTCAACAAGATCAAGCAGTACGAGATCGAGACGTAGGAGCCGGGTTTCGGCTCTCGTTTTGCAACCGCGATTGCAATTCCCCCAAAATTCCGCTGTAACTGTATATCTAGCAATTCGTTAGCCGGTTTTTTCTGGGGCTGGGAAGGGCTTCACAGACCCCCCCGACGGTACTCGATTCCATGATTGTGGAAAGCGCGTTCCGCGGCGGTGTTCCGGCGGGGTGCAACCGGCCGCTAAAACGCCAGGATCACCGCCCGCCGGGCGTTGTGGCACGCGAAGTGCATTTCCAGGGGGCGAGTAGCGTGAAACGAACCACCAACCTCACACGCAGAGGACGGATGATCGCAAGAGTCGCAGAAACGCCCGTGCAAACTGGGGTAGCGGCAGTCCCGCAAACTCTCGGCAGTGCGCTTCGGGCTGATGAAGGACAGGACCTCGCGGAGTACGCGATCCTCATCGGACTCATCGCGCTCGTCGTGATTGGGGCGGTCACGCTGTTCGGAACACAACTAGTAGCGGCTTACAACAACATCACCAACCAACTGCCGTTCGTAGGCGGATCGTAAGTCGAAGAAACCCCACGTGGCCCTGAGTGGGCCGGGAGGAAACAACCGATGGTAGCACTTTGGAACGCTTTCTGGAACGATGAGTCAGGTCAGGACCTGGCTGAGTACGCGCTGTTGATTGCGCTGATCGCGCTGGTCGTGATCGCCGCCGTCACGCTGTTGGGTCAGAACATCAACACGGTGTTCACCAACATCGCCAACGCTCTGACTGGAGCTGCTGGCGGGTCGTAGTCTCTACGACTCTCCACCGAGGAGCCGGGGTCCGAAGCACGGGGGAACGGGCCCCGGCCTTCCTTGTTTAAGAACTCAAGATCCCCCCGGGTCGGGCCCAGGCCGATGGCTCTATTGATCAGGTCATGATTCACACTCTTAGCACTCTCGCGTTGACGGTCGTAGTGGTTTTGGCTGTGGCGTCTGATGTTCGCACCCGCCGCATCCCCAACGCACTGACGGTTTCCGGCTTGGGCGTCGCGCTTGCGCTGCGTGCGGTCACCGGCGTGGATGCGTTATTCGCGGGCTTGGCCGGCGGAGCGATCGCGCTTGGCCTAACCCTGCCGCTCGTGATGCTGGGTGGGTTGGGTGGTGGGGATTCCAAGCTGCTCGTCGCGGTGGGGGCATTTCTCGGTCCCGCTGGCCTCCCCATGGCCCTGCTCGTCACCGCACTGGTCGGTGGCGTCATGGCGCTGGGGTTGGTCGTCTACCGCGGAGTGCTCGGCGCGACGCTCGCACACTGCTGGCAGCTGACGCGCCGGTTGTGGACCCCAAGCACCCCTGAACCTCTTCGGACACTTGGAACTCCTGGCGCGATAGCGATCCCGTATGGGGTCGCGATTGGGGCCGGGGCAATCGCAGGATGGATCCTATGAATTGCGAAATTTGTCGCACTTGCCGGCGCTTGTGCCGCCCCGCCCCCGAAAAGGAAACAGGCCAGACCTTAGTCGAGTTCGCCCTAGTCATTCCTATCCTTTTGGCACTCGTCATCGGGATCTTCGAGTTCGGGCGAGCTTGGAATGTCTACCAGGTAATCACCAACACCGCTCGGGAAGGCGCGCGCCTTGCAGTCATACCGAGCAGTGACGAACCCGGGGTACGGAGCGCTATCGATCAAGGTCTCACGGCGGCCGCACTCGATCCTGGTCAGAGCGTGGTGACGATTACCGGGCTTGGGGGCGGGACCGGGACCCCGACGACGATACAGCTCGATTATCCGTACCAGTTTCA
>JBFGIA010000067.1:0-13766 GCA_041577935.1 Gemmatimonadota bacterium
AAAAGAATCACCCGGCCACGCTCTAGATGTCGCATGGCGCGGCGGCGGATATACGGCTCGGCCACCTGGTCCATTCGGATCGCCGTCAACAGTCGCGTCTCCAACCCCTTGCGCTCCAGCTGATCTTGGAGCGCCATGGCGTTGATTACCGTCGACAGCATCCCCATGTAATCAGCAGCGACTCGGTCGGTGCCTTGCTCGCTTGCGGTCGCTCCACGGAGGATGTTTCCACCGCCAACCACCAGCCCGAGCTCGACGCCCGTCTCGCAGATCGCCAGAATCTCATCGCTCAACGCCTCGAGGACCGGCGGGTTGATCCCAAACCCGCGCTCGCCGGCCAACACCTCGCCTGAGAGCTTCAGAACGATCCGTCGATAGCGCAGAGATGGGCTCACCCTAACGTGCGCCTAGACGCCGATTTCGTAGCGTGTGAACCGTCGCACAACGATGTTCTCTCCGAGCCGCTGAATCGCTTCCGTGATGACATCCGACACCTTCCGGTCCGGATCCTTGACGAAAGCTTGTTCGAGCAGGCAAATCTCGGCATACCACTTCTCAAGTCGGCCAGTCGCGATTTTCTCCACGATATCGGCCGGCTTATCCGATTCCTTTGCCTGCTGACGGTAAATCGCCGCCTCACGCTCGACCACTTCGGGGTCGAGCCCTTCGCGATCCACAGCCAGCGGCCTCGCAGCCACAACCTGCATTGCCAACGACCGCACCAGTTCCTGAAAGTCATCGGTCTTGGCCACGAAATCGGTCTCACAATTCACCTCGATCAATACGCCGATCTTGCCACCCAAGTGGACATACGACCCGACCAACCCTTCATCGGCCGTTCGCGCGGCCTTGGTGGCCGCCTTCGCTTGCCCGCGAGTCCGCAACAAATCGATGGCCTGCTCCAAGTCACCACCTGCTTCCTGGAGCGCCTTCTTGCAATCCATCATCCCGACCCCGGTTCGATGCCGAAGTTCCTGAACCTGCGACGCCGTAACAGTTGCCATAATCACCTCTTGGTATTTTTATTCACTCGTCGACGGGATGTTCTCTCCCTCGACTGGTAGTCGCGCTCGCGGGCGCACTGGATGCTTGATCGGTGTTGGCGTCACGGGCTCCTCCTTTTTCTCCGGTGGGGCCTCCGCCTGCTGTTCGACTTCCTCCTCCTTAACGAGTCGCTGTTGAGCATCGATGATCGCGTCAGCAATCTGTCCGGTGATGAGCCGAACCGATTTGATCGCGTCGTCGTTACCAGCGATTGGGATCGTCACCTGATCTGGATCGGCGTTCGTATCGACGATTGCCATCAGTGGAAGGCCGAGCTTATTGGCTTCGTTCACCGCGATACGTTCCTTCTTCGCATCAACGACGAACACCGCTCCCGGCAGTTCTTCCATGTCCGCGATCCCGCCCAAGTTTCGGTACAGCTTATTGTATTCACGCTCGATTGAAATGACTTCCTTCTTCGGCAAGAGATCGAACGTACCGTCCTCGCGCTGCCGCTCGATGTCTTTCAACCGCTTTAGGTTCTTCTTGATCGTCCGGAAGTTTGTCAGGGTACCGCCAAGCCAGCGGTTGGTTACATAGAATTGCCCGCTTCGCTCAGCTTCTTCCCGTACGATGTGTTTCAGCTGACGCTTGGTACAGACAAACAAGATCTTCTTACCCTGGCCAACCAGCTCCGCCGACAGCTCTTTGGCACGATTGAGCTGCCGCAGGGTCTTGTTGAGATCGATGATGTAGATGCCATTTCGTTCGGCGAAGATGAATTTTCTCATCTTGGGGTTCCAACGACGCGTCTGGTGGCCGAAGTGAACCCCCGCCTCGAGTAGCACACGCAACTCTGTGGGGACCGCCATGGGTGGGTATACCTCCTGTTCGGGTTATCCCTCCACCGGGTTCATCAGAGTCCGTCCATCCGGCTGCCGCCGAACACCCCGCGGACCCCTCGCCCGGTGTGTGGTTTTTTACGCCATTCCTCAAACCGTGTAGACGCGTTGATGCGGCGGTTTTCTCGCCTCGCAGGTGATAGCGCAACCAACCCTGCTACGGCGGAAAACTCGCTGCTCCCACGCAACTACCGCTTCGAGAACTGGAACCGTTTCCGCGCCTTCGGGCGGCCGTACTTCTTCCGCTCTACCATGCGCGGATCTCGCGTCAAGAATCCCGCCGCTTTCAGCGGACCTCTGAGTTCTTCATCCGAGACCACGAGCGCGCGAGCAAGACCCAGCTGGATCGCCTCGGCCTGACCCGTCGGCCCACCGCCGCGAACGTTGACCACGATATCAAAACTGTCTTCTGCCTTACCGACCTCGAGCGGTTGGCGGCACCGTTGCGCATGTAACGGCCGCGGGAAATACGTGTCGAGCGTCCGCCCGTTGATCTGCCACCCGCCCTTACCCGGTCGCAGATAAACGCGCGCGACGGCTGTCTTCCTCCGACCCACACCGACTGTTTGCTTTGCCATCTGTTATCCGCCTGTGATCTGCGTCTGTGGCGGCCACTTATCGAGGTCAATAGCCACCGGTTGCTGAGCTGCATGTTGATGATCCGAACCGGCGTACACGCGCAGCTTCTTATACATCGCCCGTCCTAGCTTGCCTTTTGGCAACATCCCACGGACGGCGTCCTCGATCACACGCTCGGGGTGCCTTGCCAGAACCCGTTTGATCGGCTCTGCCTTGAGCCCTCCGGGGTATCCCGAATGGTGATAGTACATCTTCTGGTCCATCTTCCGACCTGTCAGCGCGACCTTCTCGGCGTTGATGACCACGACATGGTCGCCGGTGTCGAGGTGTGGGGTGTATATCGGCTTGTGCTTGCCACGGAGGATCTGCGCCACCCGACTCGCGAGCCGGCCAAGCGTCTGATCCTCGGCATCCACCAGGTACCATCGCCGGGTGATTTGATCAGGTGTTACGATATGTGTGCTCATGGCTTCTCCAACCCCGCTGATATCGCCGTCGGGGAGCGCGAATGCATATGAATACAGCTTTTTAACTTACAAAACTCCTAGTATTCAGTCAAGATCGGAGTGCCTTCAGCGACGTCTCGTAGGGCGGCTCCAGAAATCCAGCATCCGTAAAGAAGCCGGCCACGTACCTGGCGGGCGTTACATCGAACGCCGGGCTGTAGACCTTCACGCCAGCAGGCGCCGTCATGACACCAAACCCGTGCGTCACCTCCTCGGAGGCCCGCTCTTCGATCGGAATCCCCGCACCCGTCGGAGTATCGAAGTCAAACGTTGTTCTCGGCGCGGCCACGTAGAAAGGAATCCCATGCTCTTTCGCCAGGATCGCCACCCCGTAGGTGCCAATCTTGTTGGCCGTATCACCGTTCGCCGCGATCCGATCGGCGCCGACGATCACCATATCGATGTCACCCTTGGCCATCGTGGCAGCCGTCATGTCATCGCAGATCAACGTCACGTCGACTCCGCTCTCCATCAACTCCCAGGTCGTAAGGCGACTCCCCTGCAGAAGTGGGCGGGTCTCATCGGCGAACACCCGGACATTTTTCCCTTGCTCGTGAGCGACGTAGGCACATGCCAGCGCGGTACCGTATCCCGAGGTTGCGAGACCGCCAGCGTTGCAGTGCGTCAGAATGCCAGCGCTCTGGAGGATCACCTGCTGAGCAGACTCACCGATCTTACGACACATCTCGCGATCCTCATCCAGGATCTCGAGCGCCTCTTGCTCAAGCCGTTCCCATAAAGCTGGCGTCGCCATTTCGCGGTGCTGATCGGCCACTCGGCGCATCCGGTCAATCGCCCACTTCAGATTCACCGCCGTGGGTCGCGCGATCTCCAACGCATCGGCGAACTCATGAAATCGTTCGCGAAACGTGTTTGGAGAATCATCCCGGTGTGGCGCCAACGCGGCGACCAACCCGAGCGCCCCAGCGATCCCCAACGCTGGCGCACCTCGGATTCTCAAGCTTTGCATCGCCTCGACCATCTCGGGGACGGTCCGGATCTGGATCTCGACCTTCTCGCCAGGCAAGAGAGTTTGGTCGATCATCCGGACGTGACTTCCCTCCCAGGCGATCGTCTCCACCGGCATGGTTCGCTTCCTGGATTGAAGAAAAGATCAGCGTGAGTGGGTGGGCGCGCCTACTGGACGCAGCAACCCGGGCGCTCGGTACTCCCAGCCCGCCTCCACTAGGAGGTCCAACAAACGGGCTACCGGTAGCCCCATCACATTAAAGTAGCAACCGTCTACTTGCCTTACCAGCGCAGCTCCGAACCCCTGGATCCCATAAGCGCCGGCCTTGTCCAATGGCTCACCAGTCGCCACATAGTCAACGATTTCCTCGCCGTCGAGATCACGAAACTCAACCTGGGTTATCTCTACACCGCTGACCGATTCGCCTAATGGGGTCACTACCGCGACACCGGTGCATACAGCATGATGGCGGCCTGCTAGACGGGTCAGCATGGCTCGCGCATCGTCTGCATCCACTGGCTTCTCGAGCACGACACCTTCGAGAATAACGACCGTATCCGCGGCGATGACCAGTGCGTCCGGCCGGGTCGCCGCGACCTGATCGCGTTTGGCGCATGCGGTGTGCTCGGCAAACGCCACCGGATCTTGGCCGCGCCGCCACGGCCGCTCGACCTCCGGCAGCGCCGCCACGACCTCGAACTGGAACCCGAGCGTCTCGAGGATTTGCTTACGCCGCGGACTGGACGAAGCCAAGACCAGCGGGGGCACGGCGAGTCGATCTCTTTCCGTCAACGCTCCAGCCACAGTGTGACGGGTCCATCATTGATCAGTCGGACTCGCATTCGGGCGCCAAATTGACCGGTCGCAACGCGCCCGGGAAGCTCATCCTCACAGCGGTCGCAGAAACGCTGGTAAAGCGCTTGCGCCTCGTCGTACGACGCAGCGCCTGTAAAGTCCGGGCGACGCCCCTTTCGGGTGTCGGCGTATAAAGTGAACTGACTAACTACCAATAAACCGTCCTCGGTCTCTCGAAGCGACCGATCCATCTCGCCGCCATCACCGGGGAATACACGGAGATCGGCGATCTTAGCCGCCATCCAGTCGACGGCGGGGAGCGTTTCTGTTGGCGCAAAACCGACTAGTGCGACCAGCCCCGGACCGATCCGACCAGATTCATGGACGTCACCGACCTCGTTGACAACCTCGACCGACGCTTCCAACACTCGCTGCAGTAAGGCTCGCACGCCAAGACATTAGCGCCCGCTCCGCGTGCGTGTCAGTCGTCGCGATCGTTATCCACGGTCCAACCTAGTCTCAAGTCAGCCCCAGGCGTCCCGCTGTTGGCACCCGACGAGCGCGACTGACTACTCGACCGTAACGGCCTTTGCCAGGTTACGGGGCTTGTCAACGTCACAACCCCTGAGAACCGCTATGTGGTAGGCCAGCAATTGAAGCGGGACGACGTTTAGGATTGGCGTCAGCATCACGTCGGTCTCGGGCACCTCGATTACGTGCTCGGCGATTCGAGCGACATCACTGTCACCCTCGGTTACGACTGCCAAAATTCGCCCGCGGCGCGCGTGCACCTCTTCGAGGTTCGAAAGCACCTTTGGGTATACACTGTCACGAGTAGCAATCGCCACACACGGCATGTTCTCATCGATCAGCGCGATGGGGCCATGCTTCATCTCCGCCGCCGGGTACCCTTCGGCATGGATGTACGAGATTTCCTTGAGCTTGAGTGCACCCTCCAGCGCTACTGGAAAGTTGAGCCCACGCCCGAGGTACAGGAAGTTCACGGCGTCCGCATACTGAGTGGCGACCTGCTTAATTTCACTGCTTCTCTCGAGCACCTGCTGGACGAGGTCCGGCAGCTCCTCGAGCGCCCGAGCCAACTCCCGGCCACGTTCGACCGACAGATGCTTCCGGCGCCCGATGTAGAGCGTCAGCAGCATAAGGGCCGTCAACTGGCAAGTGAAAGCCTTCGTGGATGCGACGCCGATCTCAGGACCGGCGTGAGTATAAATCCCACCGTCCGATTCACGGGGGATCATCGAGCCCACCACATTTACGATCCCCATCGCCTGTGCCCCGCGGCGCTTGCCCTCCTTGAGCGCCGCCAAGGTATCCGCGGTCTCACCCGATTGGCTGATCGCGAAGAGCAACGTGCGCTCATCGATCACTGGGTTGCGGTACCGAAACTCGCTCGCGTACTCGACCTCGACCGGCAGCCGCGTCGTCTCCTCGAGGTAGTGCTCACCAACCAGTGCTGCATGCCACGAGGTCCCACATGCAGTTAGCACGATGCGGTTGAACTTGGGCAGCGACTCATCGATAACTGCGAGGCCGCCCAGCACCGCAGTCCCCTCGGAAGTAACCAACCTGCCGCGCAGTGAATCTCGAATCGCTTCCGGTTGCTCAAAGATCTCCTTGAGCATGAAGTGGGGATAACCACCCTTCTCGATCTTCTTGAGGTCCCACGCGATCTCATCGACCGCTTTGTCCACGTGAGTGTTCTTGAGGTCAGAGATTCGGTACCCGTCGCGCGACAACTCAACCATGTTGCCGTCATCCAGATAGATCACCTTACGCGTGTGCCCCACGATCGCGGCTGCATCCGAAGCGATGAAGAGGTCGCCATCGCGAAGCCCTATCAATAGTGGGCTACCCATTCGTGCAGCGACGATGTCGCCGGGATGATCCAGTGATACTGCCGCCAACCCGTACGTGCCTTCGACGTGACTCAGTGCTGCCCGCACCGCCTCCCCAAAATTATCAGTCAACTGTTCCTCGATGAGGTGGGCCAGGACCTCGGTGTCGGTTTCGCTGCGAAACGTATGACCACGCTCGATCAGATTCTTACGCAGCGGCGTCGCGTTCTCGATGATCCCGTTGTGGACCACAGCCACGCGTTCCTTGCAGCAGGTGTGGGGGTGAGCGTTGGCCTCGGTCGGGCGACCATGAGTGGCCCATCGGGTGTGGGCGATGCCTAGTGTACCCACCGGCGGAGCCGAACGGACGAGCTCGTCGAGGTCTGCGATCCTCCCCGGTAGCTTGGCCACATGTAGCCGGTCACCATTTATGATCGCTAGGCCAGACGAATCGTAGCCTCGGTACTCCATCCGATGGAGTCCCTCCAACAGGATACGCGCAGCCTCACGCGTTCCGATGTAACCGATTATTCCGCACATAGTTGCGCAAATCTAGCCGAAAAACGGTTATACAGCCAGGAGGGTTACGGAACACCGGCTAGGTCTCGGGCCTGTTTGATGAGCTCTTTCGCCCGCATCGGATCGGGTGCCTCAGCGATCACCCGGACCACGGGCTCGGTCCCTGACTGACGAAGCTGGACCCACTCTTGCCGCTCAGGCCAATGCAGCCTCAGGCCATCGGTCTCGTCGTGCTCGGCACCCTCAAAAGCGACCGCCGCACGATCCAACAACCGGCGAGCATGAACACCAGACAGCCAGACCTTCGTCTTTTGAATTGTGTACTCGGGAAAACGCTCCACAGCCTCGGATAGCGACCGGCCCGTCCGCGCCAGATAGGAGAGAATCAACGCCATCGCGACTGGCGCATCGCGTGTGAAGTGAAGCGCTGGGTAAATCACACCACCGTTTCCCTCGCCGCCGATCGGGCTCGCGATCTCCACCATTCTGAGCGCCACGTTCACTTCGCCAACCGGCATTCGTTCGACCGTGCCTCCGTGCAACTCGGCGGCGCGGTCGACGACCTGACTCGTCGACAGATTAGTAACAACCGTCCCGGGCAGCTGACCATCGACGGCGAGCTCCCCAAGGACGTAGTCGATCGTCAGCGCCAGCGTCATGTCCTCGCCAACTGGCACGCCGGTCTCATCCACCAACGCTAGCCGATCACCATCTGGATCGATCGCAAACCCCAGATCCGCATCCGTGTCTCGCACCCGCGCGGATAGTTCGCTCAGGTTCGCTGCCACCGGCTCCGGTTCCCGTGGAAACCAACCAGTGGGCAGCAAATGCAAGCCGTCAATACTTACACCCAGCGCATCGAGCAAAGGTCGCGCAGCCCGCCCTCCGACGCCTGCGCAACCATCGACGACAACCTTGAAACCGCGATCCCAAACCGCTTTGGTGTCCACCAGTGGATCCGCCAGAATCGCCTTCACATGGGCGCGAGTTGCACCCTCGCGGGCGGTGACCGAACCCAGCTCGTCCCACGCGACGAACGAGATGCTGTCTCGCTCGACGGATGCGCGCACGCTCTCGGCTTCAGCGGGCGTCAAGAACATCCCCTTTTCAGATGCCAGTTTGAGCGCATTCCATTCAGCCGGGTTGTGGCTGGCGGTGACGGCGATCCCACCGGCGGCTCCTTCACGCTCGATCGCCAACAGAACCGTCGGTGTGCAAGCCAAACCGATATCGATCACGTCACACCCGACGCTCTGGAGGCCCGCCATCGCCGCAGCCTGCAACATCGGGCCACTTACCCTCGAATCGCGTCCAACAACAATCGTGTTGCGTCCGGTGGCAGCTTGCCGTGCGGCACCGTGGGCGGCCGCATACCGGGCCACGATATCAGGTGTCAGGCCTTGTCCGACGATGCCACGGATGCCCGACACGCTGATGATCAACTCGCTCGTCATCGATTCACCAACTCACTCCGATCGTAAGACTCGGTTCCTGCAGGATGCGTGCCCGCGCTTTCAGCTCATCACCCTAGCTTCGAGCATGTTTCGAAGATAGCCTCGGCTTGGACCGTGATCATGGACTCTGTATCTTCGCTCCGAGGAGCTCCCCTTAACCCGACGAGAATGACCCATGGCTGATCCAAAGTCCGCGTCCTACTACTTGTCGCCAGCGAGCCCATACCGCGTCCCTTTCGATGCTAGCTTCGAGATCGCGCGCGCACCTACCGGTCCACCGGACGACGCGCCCGAACGCAAGCAGAGAAAGAAGCAGCTCAAGAAGACAGTCGATCAGCTCGACGAGCTTCAACGGCTGCTCTACGCCGACGATCGGTACTCCATACTGTGTGTGTTTCAAGCCATGGATGCAGCCGGCAAGGACTCGACGATCCGGGCTGTAACGACCGGGGTCAACCCCGCCGGCTTTCAAGTCTTCTCATTCAAGGCACCATCAAAGGGTGAGCTGGATCACGACTTTCTGTGGCGAAGCACCGTACGCCTTCCAGAGCGAGGCCGCATCGGGATCTTCAACCGCAGTTATTACGAAGAAGTGCTCGTCGTTCGGGTGCACCCTGAATTTCTCGACGGTCAGCGGTTGCCTCATCGACCTGAAGGCGACGCGCTATGGGCTGAGCGCTACGCTTCAATCCGTGACCACGAGCATCACCTCGCGAGAAACGGAACGGTGATTCTGAAGTTCTGGTTGAACGTGTCACGCGAAGAACAAGCACGGCGCTTTGTACGCCGAATTGATCGACCCGACAAGAACTGGAAGTTCTCTAGCGGCGACATTATGGAGCGACGGCGCTGGGACGACTATATGCATGCCTACCAGGACGCGCTCAACGCGACCTCCCGGCCGTGGGCTCCGTGGTACGCGATCCCCGCCGATGACAAACCATTCATGCGATGGTGCGTTGCACAGATCATCCGCGACCAGCTCTTGGCGCTCGATATGCGGTACCCTTCGCTCCCCGATGACGAGCGAGCCAAGGTGGTCGAGCTCAGACGCGAACTGGAGTCCGAAAGCTGACAGCTGCCCCACATCGCGAGCTGCGGCGTGAACCGAGGCCGGTTGCCAAACCGCTCGAGTTCGTCATCGATGTTCGCGTGGCGACGCGAGTGTTGTTCGTCGCGTGCGTCGTGATCGTGCTCGCGCTGATCGCTCTCGATGCTACCGTCAACTACTCACGCTGGACTGAAATCGGCGCGATTCGGAGACTCTTCAACATGACCCGCGAAGACGCGCTGGGTTCGTGGTTTGGAGTCACTGTTACGTCGCTGACCGCGCTGACCGCGTGGGCTACGGTGATCATCGTGCGCCGCCAGGAGACATCGCGAGTGCGTCGATGGGGGTGGATTGTAATCGCGCTCTTTCTGTCGTGGATGGCGATCGATGACGGCGCCGAAATCCATGAGCGACTCGGAACCGCGTTCAAGACGATCAGTCAGGACGCGGTCGCTGCGGGGCGATTTGGACGACTTGCCCACCTGCCCGACCTCTTCCCGAGCTACTCATGGCAGCTGTTGCTCCTACCGATATTCGCCACGCTCGGCATGTTCACGCTTGTGTTTCTGTGGTGGGAGGCTCGTGTTCCCAAGTTGAGAGTCCTGGTTGTCATCGCGATCTCGATCTTTGCGCTTTCGGTCGGGCTCGACTTCATCGAGGGTCTCGATGAGACACACCGTTGGAACCTCTACACACACACCGCCAACCGGTTCGACCTGGAACCCTTTACCGAGCGCCAGTTCGGGGTCGAGCCCTTCACCGCGCTGCGCCACTTCTCGAAGACGTTCGAGGAGGGTCTGGAGATCGTCGCTATGTCGATGCTCTGGCTCGTCTTGCTGCGACATCTCGCGGACGTGGCAAAGGATGTACGAATTCGGGTCGATACCGCCTCTCATTAGGTGTCGCTAGGGGTTTCACCGCCCCGTCGATGGTCAAGATCGCGACGGGCGTCAGGGTGGACGTCTGCGTGTCGCGAGCGTTACGTCAGAGCGAGTAGCGATCGCATTCCACTTCTGTGGAACGGAGCCGGAGCGACGAGGAATTCAGTCGGTTGGGTCGGCGCAAGTCAACCCGAGTTTGAGGCTCGCGAATGGTATAATCCCGGGGTTTCGCGACCTCGTTCAACACCAGGCCGCACCGGAGGTTGTATGCATCGACACGTTACCTGGCTGTTCGGAGTCGTCACGATCGCCTTCATCGTGTGGGCCTGCGATTCGGCTCCCGCTGGACCCGACAGCTCGAGTCGTTTCGCCGGCGACAGCAGCATCGAGTCTGCCGACGACGATGGCGCCGCGGATGACGATTCGAGTTCGGATGCTGACGAGAACTCGACCGACGACATGAGCTCTGACGACGACAACTCGGACGCGGAGACCGATGCCGCCGCGGCAGACGACGAGAGCTCTTCAGAAGACGGAGACAGCGTCAGCGAGGACGACGAAGAGAGTTCAGAAGACGACGACTCGAGTTCAGCCGAGGAGAGCGCGTAGTCGCATGCAGTTTTGGGACGCGACATCGCCACTTGGGGATGGAGATCAAGGTACCAATGAAGGCTGGTCGTCGCACATTTCATCGCTCCAATCACGATGGGTTAGGCAACGCGCCAGGTTCGTACCGAACGGGCCGGTGACGGTACCTCGCTAGAACTCGCGACATCTAGCTCTGTCTAGGACCCCTCCGACGGGTCATCGCGCACAACGACCGTACCCACAACGGGGATGACCTCGTCCGCCAGGAGTCCGGCCCGCCCAGCATGGTCCCGAATCGCCTCTTCCGAAACACCCTGGTAGATGCACACTGTGCCCAGCTTGCCGTCCTCCTCCTGAACGACGTACGACCGGATCCAGCGTACCTGATCCGACATCTCTTCGTCGCCTACACGCCGGGATCGCGCCGCCGCTTCTTCGAGCTCCTCGGGCGTCTCCCACGCGTTGCGTCGGCGGATTACGTAGGTGTTCATTGACCCCTCCTTACTTGAGCCGGATTGTTTCTTGGTCAGCCAATATAGGCCCAACCTCTAAGCTCGGAAGGGGGACTTGCGAGGGCCTGGAGCCACCGCGCGGACTCGAACCGCGGACCTGCTCATTACGAGTGAGCTGCTCTTCCAACTGAGCTACGGTGGCTCGTGGCATCTGGGCGCGGCGGGAAAGACTCGGCGCGCCGGAATATGGTGCCTGGGGACGGAATTGAACCGCCGACACCGGGATTTTCAGTCCCGTGCTCTACCAACTGAGCTACCCAGGCGTTAGGCCACGGCAAGCTACGACCGGCCTAATGACCAGTCAACGCGTTGCCGACCCGTCAGTTCGCGAAGTACGGCGCTAGGAGATCGTTGAAAACGGTGATCGGCTGGGCGCCGACGACGCGGCGACCGTTGACAAAGAACATCGGCGTCGCATCCACACCGATCCGATCGGCTTCAGCCTGATCAGCGGCTATCTCGCTCGCCATCTCGCGGTTGTCGAAGCACTGTCGGAACGCCTCCAGGTCCAGCCCCAATGACTGCGCGTGGCGGTCCAGCGTCTCGCGGCTCAATTCCGCTTGATGCGCGAACACGAGATCGGCGTACTGCCAAAAGCGACCCTGACGATTCGCACACTCGGACGCCAAAGCCGCCGACTCGGCCATCGGGTGGCCGGCCGAAAAGAAGCGGTTGATGAACACCCACCGAACTTGATCTCCGTAGAGCGATCTCAGCGCCGGAAAGATCTCCTCGTGAAAGCGCGCACAATGCGGGCACTCGAAATCCGAAAACTCGACGATCGTCACCAGGGCGTTGTCAGCCCCGACACGCGGATCGTTCGAGATGTCGATGCCGTTTGGCACTGCCGGTCCGGCGGAAGCCAGGCTCTCAGGCGGCACATCAGCCAGCGCCGCCGCGTTCCCGACCGTCGGTCCGTCTGCCGCGAGATCGAGTGGACGGGGGCCCGGGCCCGTCGCCTGCTCGGTGTCGCCGATCGGAGAGTCGCCCGCCGAGGGCTTGGCCACAAACCAAACGATCGCCGCCGCCAATGCTAGACCGACCATGACACCGCCCCACCGAATCCACGGTTTAGCCTGTGGCTGCGTCGGTTTCTTCCCTTTCGCCATCTCCTATGCCTCCTATTGAATGATCTCTGTCGTCACCGCGCCCACCGGTGTGACGCCGAGCTCGGCAGCGTAGTTCAACAACCTTTCGATCACCGGATCCGGCTCGGTCCACTGCATGATCTCGGTACGAACCGCCGTCGATTCGGGGAGTCCCTTGAGATACCCCTTGTAGTGCTTACGAAACTCAATCGTGCCGCGGCGTTCCCCCTTGTACTGCACGGACAAGTCGAAGTGCTCAAGGCACGTGCCGATGCGCTCACCAGGTTCGATCTCCGGAACCCGGCCGGTGTCCAGATGGACCTTCGCCTGCAAGAAAATCCATGGGTTCGCGATCGCTCCGCGGCCAATCATGGCGCCGTCCACGCCAGTCTCTTCGAACATCCTAGCGACGTCCTCCGGAGCTTTGATGTCGCCGTTCCCAAACACCGGGATCGAGACCGCTTCCTTGGCGCGTTTGATCCACCCCCAGTCAGCCACGCCTTTACGCTGCTGAGCTCGGGTTCGACCGTGGATTGCAACCGCTCGAGCGCCAAGGCGCTCGAACAGCCGTGCGTTCTCGATGATCCGGATCGATTCATGATCCCACCCGAGCCGCGTCTTTACCGTCACTGGCAGATCGACCGCTTCGATGATCCCGGCGACGATCGCCTCCATCAGCGCCGGATTCTTCAGCAAACCCGCGCCAGCACCCCGGCCGGCCACGCACTTGACTGGGCAACCGATATTGATGTCGATCATCTCAGGACCGGCCCGTTCAGCGATCCGGGCGGCCTCGACCATCACCTCCACGGACGAACCAAAAATCTGTATCCCGACCGGCCGCTCCCCATCGGCTAGCTGCAGCTTCTCCAGGCACTTCGCCGCGTCACGGATCAACCCTTCCGAGGAGATGAACTCGGTATAGACGACATCGGCCCCCAGGCGGCGGCACATCAACCGGAACGGTTGGTCGGACACGTCTTCCATTGGGGCCAAGAGAAGTGGGCGATCGAGAGTCACGGAGCCTATGCTGAACATTGTCTGAATTTCGCCATTTAGGGGATGTAGGGTCAAACCGTAC
>JBFGIA010000068.1:0-12983 GCA_041577935.1 Gemmatimonadota bacterium
CCCGCCGCACCCATGTCCTGGATGCCGATTACGACGCCAAAGTTGATCAGTTCCAGGGTCGCTTCGAGCAGCAACTTCTCGGTGAACGGGTCCCCAACCAGGACGGTGGGCCGACTCTCCGCCGTGTCGTCGCCAAGCTCGGCGGATGCAAGCAGGCTGGCGCCATGAATTCCGTCGCGGCCGGTCGATGCGCCAAGTACATAGACCGCATTGCCGGGACCGCTTGCAAACCCAAGAGTGAGATCGTCTTGTGCCAAGAGACCGACGCACATCGCGTTTACAAGCGGATTGCCACGATAGGCGTCGTCGAACACAACCTCGCCACCGACAGTGGGGACCCCGACGCAGTTGCCATAGTCGCCGATCCCGGCCACGACGTGTCGAAAGAGATAGCGGACATGAGGGTCGTCCAGCTCTCCGAAGCGCAGGCTGTTGAGCAGCGCGATCGGCCGAGCCCCCATGGTGAAGACATCGCGCAGGATGCCACCCACACCTGTGGCCGCACCTTGATAGGGCTCAACCGCCGAGGGATGATTGTGCGACTCCATCTTGAAGACGACCGCCAACCCGTCACCGATGTCGATCGCGCCAGCGTTCTCGCCGGGGCCTTGCAGTACCCGGGGGCCACTGGATGGCAGATTCGCCAAATGGGCGCGGGAGTGTTTGTAACCGCAGTGCTCGCTCCACATGAGGCTGAAGACACCCAACTCAGTCAGATTGGGGTCGCGGCCCAAGAGCTCGCAGATCTGCTCGTACTCATCGGTGGTGATGCCGTGGGCGGCAACGACGTCGGGGGTGACTTCCCGGTCTCGGAGCGTGACCGTCATGCGGCGGTCTCCACCAACCCCTCGAAGATGGGGCGTCCGTCGGCCGAGCCCACCATCCCGTGCATCGCACGATCGGGATGCGGCATGAGACCAAGCACGTTGCCAGCTTCGTTGATCACGCCGGCGATGTCATTCATCGAACCATTGGGGTTCGCATCCCGCCCATTGGTACCTTGCTCATCGACGTAACGGAACACGACCCTGCCTTCGTCCTCGAGGCGATCGATAACGCTCGCATCGGCGGCGAAATTTCCCTCCGCGTGCGCGACCGGAAACGAGACGATTTCTCGATGTGCATACTTGCGGGTAAAGGGCGTATTGGAAGTTTCGACCCTCAAGCACTGTGGCCGGCAGACGAACGTCAATCGGTTGTTTCTCATCAAAGCACCGGGCAGCAGCCCGGCTTCGGTCAAGATCTGGAACCCATTGCAAATCCCGAGTACCGGGCCACCGTCGGCAGCGAAGCGAATGACCTCCTCCATAATCGGACTGAACCTCGCGATCGCTCCGGCGCGCAAGTAGTCGCCGTACGAGAACCCACCCGCCAGTACGACACCCATCACGTCTTGCAGGTCGGTCTCCTTATGCCACAACCAGACCGGGCGGGCTGGCTCGATAGCGGCCACGGCATCGAACACGTCCTGGTCACAGTTTGTACCAGGAAAGCGAACGATGCCGATGGGCACTTTGCTCACGTGTGAGCTTCTCGAGTGATGTGATACTTGTAGCGTTCGATGATCGGGTTGGCGAGCAGCCTGCTGCACATCTCCTCGACCTGCGCTTCGACGGTATCGGAGTCGTCGGTTTCGATCTCGAACGTGATCCATTTGCCGACCCGCATGCCACGGACCCCTTCGTACCCGATGGCGGCCAACGCGTTTTCGAGCGTCTCACCCTGGGGATCCAACATGCCTGGTTTGAGCTGGATGTGGACCTCCACCTGAGCCGTCACGCGTGCCTCGGTAACTCACGACCGGTGATGCGTCGATGGGCCTCGCGGTATCGCTCGGTCGTGGCGCGCACCGCGGATTCGGCCAGCTGTGGCAGAGGTGGTTCACCGTTCCAGCGACCGGCGGCACGTTCGCCGTCGAGGAAATCTCGAACTGGCTGTTTGTCGAACGATGCTTGGGCACCACCCGGTGACCATTCCGCGGCGTCCCAATAGCGCGACGAATCAGGTGTCAAGACCTCGTCGATCAGCAGCAACTCGCGCTCGTCATCCGTGCTCCAGCCGAACTCGAACTTCGTGTCGGCCACGATGAGACCCCGCTCCAGGGCGTGTGCGCGTCCTTCGGCGTACAGTGCGAGCGAGCGGTCTCGCAGGCGAGCCGCGAGCTCAGCACCGACCTTTGACTCCAGCTCATCGTACGAGATGTTTTCGTCGTGACCGCTCTCCGCCTTGGTAGCAGGAGTGAAGATCGGCTCCGGAAGGACGCTGCCGCGCTCGAGGCCCGGCGGCAACTCGATACCCGTCACGGTTTCTGTTTCGCTGTACTCACGCCAACCAGAACCGTCGAGGTATCCGCGGACCACGCATTCGACCGGCAGGGGTTCGGCCCGGCGGCAGAGCATGGACCGCCCGGCGAGCGTCTCGCGATGGTCGGCCAGCTCGGGTGCGCGCTCGATGAGATCGTCGACGTCGGTCGTGAGTCGATGGTGCGGAGTGGCCGCCTCGAGCCGATCGAACCAATAGTCGGACAGGTGCGTGAGAACGGCGCCCTTGTCCGGGATACCCTGCTCGAACACAATGTCATGGGCTGACAAACGGTCCGTGGTTACGATCAGCAGCTCTTCGCCAAGCGCGTACATCTCGCGAACCTTGCCGCTCGCCAAGTGGGAGACGGGGAGGATGACGGCTGTCACCTCGGGCGTCAATGTTGGTTGCATGTTTGTCCTCTCAGCGCGTTGCGATCCGGGAGACGACACCGTTGCGTTCGATGAACAGCGTGAGTGGCCGTCCCGACTGAAGGGCCTCGACAAACTCACTTAGATCTTCTGGGCCGTCGAGCCTGCGTTGGCCGACCGCCAGCAATATGTCACCCGAGCGCAGGCCCAGCCGCCTGAAACCAGAGCTCAGATCGACCCGATCGAGATAGAACCCGTAATCGTTGGCGAGGCTCAGGTGAGACGCAAGCGTCGGGGTGACCACCACCACCGAGGCATCAAAGGGTGTCTCGAGACGCTCGGCCAGCACGAGCGGGTCCTCCTCGGGGACGAGCGTCACACTGAAGACTTCGCCGTCGCGTTCGGCCGTGATCACGATTGGTCGGTCCGAAGGCAGATCGAGCAGCCGGCCTTGCCACTCGATCGGAGAAGGCAGCACCCGTCCGTCGGTCTCGGTAATGATGTCGCCAGGCCGAAGGTCGCCGCGCTCCGCCGGGCTTCCCGGATCTACGCGTTCCACCTCGACACCGCGTGGGGGCCGACCATCGGTATCGAGTTCTGCCAAGTGCAGCCCCGTCCAAGGACGCCGGATGGTGCCAAAGCTGAGGATATCATCGAGCGCCCGCTGGGCACGGTTGATCGGAATCGCGAATCCGAGGCCGATCGAGCCTCCGGTGCCGCCCGAGAAGATGAATGCGTTGACGCCAATCACCTCACCCTGGGCGTTGACAAGCGGACCGCCAGAGTTGCCCGGGTTTATGGCCGCGTCGGTCTGAATCATGTTCGACCAAATCTGCGGTTGGCGCCCCGCGCCGCGAACCTCGGGTTGCACGTCGCGGCCCAGCGCCGAGACCACACCCACCGTGACGGAGGGGTTCTGGTCAGCCAAGAGGTAGCCGTAGGGATTGCCGATCGCGATTACCCACTCACCGATCAATAAGTTGTCGGAGTCGCCCAGCGTGGCGACCGGTAGCTCTTCGCCGTCGACCCGGAGAAAGGCGAGATCGGTGGCCTCGTCTCCGGCGACCAGCTCAGCATCCAGTTGGCGGCCGTCCATCAACGTCACCACGATCTCGGTCGCGCCACTCACGACGTGCTGGTTGGTAATCACGTAACCATCTTCGGAGACGATGAAACCGGAGCCCAAGTTCTGGACCTGCCGCAACCGTTCTCGCGGTGGGAAAAACCCGCGAAAGAAAGGATCATCAAATGGGCTCCGTTCACGCACGACCTGCGTCGAGACTACGTTGACCGAGACGACCGCCGGTCCGACGCTCTCAGCGGCTACCACGATCGCCGTGCGGCGTGACTCGGCGATTTGATTTGCGGACTGCGCCCGAGCGCTAGCCGGCGATTGGTCGTTGCCCGCGGTCGAGTTCTCCGAACGCCACCACGACACTCCAACCAACAAGGCTAAGAGCAATAGGCCGGCGGCCAGCCGGTCAGCGCGCATACTTGACCTTCCAAAGGAAGAGGCCTTGGGGCGGGGCGTGAGCTGCTGCGACGGGTTCGCCGCACGGTTCGAGCGCCCAAGGCAGCGAGGATGGTCGCACCTGTCCGCGGCCTATCGAAACGAGCGCCCCCACAAGCGCGCGAACCATGTGACGAAGGAAACGATTGGCGGTGATCTCCAAGACGTACCCGTTCCGGGTGCGACGCCACTCGGCCGAGTACACCGAGCACTGGCCCTCTGAAGCCCCCTTGGCGAAGTGCCGAAAATCGTGTGCCCCAACTATCGATGCCGTCGATTTGCTGATCGCGTCCCAATCGGGCTGCCGATCGAGAGCCCACGTATAACGACACACGAACGGTGAATGTGCGAGTCGCCCATCAGCGACAAAGTACCGGTATGTACGCGTCACCGCGTCGTGCCGTGCATGAAAGTCTGCCGAGGCGGTTGTTAAACGCTCGACCCATACGTCGCTGGGTAGCTGTGCGTTCCAGGCGCGCTTCAGCTCGGGATTTCCGATCGTCGTTTTGTGTTCGAAGTGAACCACTTGGCCACGGGCGTGAACGCCGGTATCGGTACGGCCCGAAGCGATCACCGATACGTGTCCTCCGAAGATCTTTTCGAGCGAGCGCTCACAGACCTCCTGCACGGTAAGCGCATCGGCTTGCCTCTGCCATCCGCGGTACCCGGTGCCGTCGTACTGGAGCACACCTTTGAGGCGCTTCGACATGCGTTCGTCCAGGTAAAGCAGGAAAATATCGGCGCGGGTGTTGAGAGGCAATTTCTGCGGTGTGTTTGACACGTCGAGCGGCCGATCACTACGTTCGGCTGCCGTGCGGTTGAAACTCCACACTCAGATCCTCCTCGGTCTCGTGCTCGGCGCGGTCGCCGGCGTCCTCATCGGTCCCCCCATTGCGATCATCAAGCCGATCGGTGACGCGTTTATCAAGCTGATCACAATGATCGTGGTGCCACTCGTCTTCGCGTCGATTCTCCTAGGCGTGGCCAGCCTCGGTGACCTGGCGAAACTCGGGCGAATCGGGATCAAGACGATCAGCTACTACCTAGCGACGACCTCGATCGCAATCACGATCGGGTTGCTGTTGGCAAACATCGTCAAGCCCGGCTCGCGGCTCGACCCGACAATCAAGGATCGATTGCTGACCGATTTTTCCAGTGCTGCCGAAGTCAATATCGAAAGGCTGGGCGACAAGCCGGGCGTGATTGACACGCTGCTCGACATCATCCCCACAAATCCAGTCGAGTCGTTGGCTCAAGCCAACATGCTGCAGGTCATTTTCTTCGCTCTGATCCTGGGTGTCGTCTTGACTCAGCTCGACAAGAAGCACGTCACACCGATCGTGGCCCTGGCCGAAGGCATCAACGAGGCGATGATCCAGCTGGTGCACCTGGTTATGAAGATCGCGCCTTACGGTGTGTTCGCTCTGATCGCGGCGATCGTCGGGCAGTACGGTATCGGCATACTTCAGACTCTATTTGTTTACTCAGCCGTGGTAGTCGTCGGCCTGATCATCCATGGCGGTGTTGTCTATCCGACGGCGGTCCGATTCCTGGGCGGCATGAACCCGATCCACTTCTTCAAGGGCATCGCGCCCGCTCAACTGGTCGCGTTTAGCACATCGTCGTCGAACGTCACTCTGCCGGTGACGATGGAGTGCGCCGAGGAGAACCTCGGCGTTGGGGACGAGGTCTCGGCGTTCGTGCTCCCGCTTGGTGCGACGATCAACATGGATGGCACCGCGCTCTACCAGGGAGCGGCCACGATCTTCATCGGGCAGGTCTACGGGCTCGAGTTGTCGATCACCCAGCAGCTGCTCGTCGTGCTGACCGCCACGTTGGCTTCGATCGGCGCAGCCGGAGTGCCGGGCGTGGGAATGATCACGTTGGCGTTGGTGCTTCGCACGGTAGGAATCCCGCTCGAGGGTATCGCCCTGATCCTCGGGGTCGATCGGATCCTCGACATGTGCCGAACCGCGGTCAATGTTACGGGCGATTCATCGTGCGCCGTGGTCGTTGCGGCCTCAGAAGGTGACCTGGCAGCGGTTCCGCCGATTGCGCCCGGTGGTGAAGAACCGGTCTGGACCTCAGAGACTAAGGTCTGATCGGCTAGTACTTCCTCAGAATCCCGATCGCCACGCCTTGTATCTCGACTCTTTTGGAATCCAACCGCAGCGGCTCTAGCTGCTCGTTGGCGGGTTGCAACACAACCGTGCGATCCGGGCCGCGATAGAACGTCTTGAAAGTCGCGCTCTCGCCATCGATGAGCGCCACTACGCGTTCCCCGTCGCGAGCAGTCTGGCGCCGCTCGACGATCAAGTAGTCACCGTCCTGAACCCGCTCGTCGATCATCGAGTCACCACGGACGCGGAGCACGAACGTTTCGCCGCGCCCCAGCAGGTGCTCGGGAATGGTGATCGTGTCCCCGGTCTGTATCGCCTCGAGCGGCTCACCGGCGGCGACCTGACCGAGCAGCGGCAACTCGATCGCTGCGGCAGACCCCGGAGGCGTCAGCTCCAGCGCCCGACTCCGGTGGGCGTCACGCTTGAGGATCCCTTTGGCCTCCAAGTTGCGAATGTGCTCGTGAACGGTTGCCACTGAGGAGAGGCCAAACTCGGAGGCGATCTCTTCGAGGCTCGGGGCGTACCCATGCTGCTCCAGAAATGACTGGATGTAGTCATATATTTCACGTTGGCGCTTGGTTAGGTTCATGCGTCGACCTCGCGGCTGGTGGTAAATGCCGATAGCAAGATTACCGAATAAATCCCGAAAGTCAAGGTCGTGAGCAGCGAGCCTCGTACCACCAGGATTAGCTCACCCCATGCGCAGGCCGCGGCCGAGCTCATGAAGGAGCTCGTGCGCGTCTTCAAGGTGCGAAGGCTCTACGACCCCGGGCATCCGCAACGGCTCGAGACCGAATCCGCTGCCACCGCACGAATCGACGAGCTCCTCAACACCTTCGGTCCGCTCGAGCTGGAAATAAGGGAAGATACCTTCCAGTGGCTCGACGAAATCGTCTATCAACGTCCGACGGGGACCGATTCACTTGCTTTTCTGATGTATCGCGAGGGACTGCGAAAGCTCGCCTTCTATCCCGGACTGGTGGAGGACGAGTTGGCGATCTTTCTCGACAACGTCGCAGCGTCCGCCACAGCTGGCTTTGAGTCCGAGCTGATCGCACGACTCTGGGAAGAGCGGTTACTGCACATCAGGTATTCGTATGTCGAGCGGCTCGCCGACCGCGAGTGGTTGCCGGCCAAGCCTGAACTGATCCCCGACGTGGGCTCGGATGAAGATGTGCCGACGCTCGAGCTCGACGACGACGACCGGATCGACGTAACGCGCCTGCCGTTGATTCACGAGAGCGAGCCGAACTTGTATCGGCTCGATGATGAAGATATGGCGTACCTCGAGCAGCAGCTGCATCGCGAGCAGGAGCGAGGGGCTCTGACCCAGGTGTTAAGTTGCATGCGCGAGTTGGTGCTCAACCCACCTCACGAAGACCCCACCCCGATTCTCGAAGCCCTCAACGAGATCCAACACGGACTGCTCGAACGCAACGAATTCGAGGCCGTGCAGGAGATGCATGAGCTTTTCCAGCCTTGCGTGAACGAGGGCCGGGCCGATGCGCGCGCCAAGGAGACCTTCGGCCAGATGCGCGCCGCGTCACTTGGAACGAGGGTTCTGGAACAGCTGAGCGTGCGACTCGAGGCGGGTCAAAGCACGGAGGCGGATGTGGCTGCCTATTACCGGATCTTTGGCTCGCGGAACGTGTCCGCTTTGTTGGCTGGATTGACTGATTTCAAGCGCCTCTGTCAGCGTCCGATCCTGGCCGAGACGTTTGTGGAGCTAGCCGAGTCCGATCCGGAAGCGTTGGTGGCTTCAATGGAGGGAACCGATCACAGCGCAGCGAAGTCGGCGGCGTATCTCGCCGGTTTGATGGCCGAGCCGCGCCTGATTCAGCCACTGGGAAAAATGTTGGCCCGGTCCGATTCGAAGCTACGACGCGAGGCCTTGCTGGCACTAAAAGTCTTCGAGCACCCACGCGCGCTCGAGCTGATCGCCGATCGGATCGATGACAGCGACCCCGCGATTCGCCTCTACGCCCTGCGACATGTTATCGGTCACGGATACACGCCCGCGCTACAGCACGTCACCTCGGTGATCAACTCGCGCGAGCTGTCGGATCGGTCATCGGCCGAGCGGCGACTCCTCTTCGAGGCGTACGGCACGCTGGGCGGCTCAACCGTCGTCGATTCGCTGTCGAAGCGCTTGAGACGGCGCGGGGGGTTTTTCCGCCGGGTGGACCCAGAAGGAGCCTTCAATGCCGCCGTCGGGCTACTCGCCACGCAAACCATCAGCGGGCGCGAAATCCTGGAACAAGTGAGCGAATCAGGTAGCCCACATGTCCGACAGGCCGCCAGGCGGGCGCTAGACGGCGACCTTGAAAAGGTAGGTCAGCGATCGTGAGCGTAAGCCCGATCATCCACGCCCGGCACGGGCTCGGCACCGAGCTGGTCCAGGACCTCTGGGTCGCGTTCCGGTCAGCACAGCTCTATGAGCCCACCAACGAGACGCTCAAATCGGCGGGGCAGAAGTTGGCGGCCTGCATCCGTTCGCTGCAGGGGCTCGACCACGCCGCAAAGCTCGAGGTCGGCGACGATATCATCGAGGTAAATGGAGTCCGCGTGCGTATGGAGCTTCATACGTACGAGCTGTACTCGAAGCTGCGGACATTCGTGAATGAGCTCGGCGTCGGCGGATTTGAGTGGACGGCTCTAATCGACGCCGACGAGGCGGCCGATTTCGCGGCTGTAGTTGGTCGCTACACTACCAACGGGGGGCGCGAACACGTAACTCTCGGCGCACGCCTGACCGAAGCCGGGATTCAGAACGTGAAGGTGCTAACCCGCGGTGGTGAGATCGTGCACGATCCGTTCGCCGAGGCCGACTCCCTGACGAAGGAACGCGTCGGTGTCACGTATCGGATGGGCGTCGCGGTCGTTCGCGACTTGCTCGAGAGCCAGCGCGAGGGCCGTCTGCCGCCGCGTTACCGAATCCGGCGTGCGGTGCAATCGATTGTCGACGAGGTCCTAACCGAGCAGATGTTGATCCTGGGGATGACCTGTCTTCGAGACTACGACGAGCCCACGTTTACGCACTCCGTAAACGTGTGCATCCTATCCGTGTCACTCGGTCACAAGATCGGATTGACTCGGCTCGAGCTCTATAAGCTCGGATTGGCGGCCTTGCTGCACGACATCGGAAAAGTCGACGTTCCCAAGGAAGTGCTCAACAAAGCCGGCAGCCTGACCGACGACGAGTGGAGCGTCATGCAGCGCCACACGACCTACGGGGCGTGGCGGCTGGTCGCGCAACGCGCCGCTGGCACGATGCCGGCCCACGAAATGTTGGTCGCTTTCGAGCACCATCTCAACATCGACCTGTCCGGTTACCCGAAGCTCTACACCCCGCGTGAGCTCTCGTTCTACTCGAAGATCGTTGGAATCGCCGACGCCTTCGACGCCGGCACCACACCGCGTGTCTACAAGACCGACCCGATTACCCCCGCTCGCATGGTCGAGATTCTCGAAGAGCAAAGCGGAACTCGTTTCGACCCCGTCTTGGTCAAGGCATTTATCAGCGTGCTTGGCATCGTCCCCGTCGGGTCGATGTGCCTGCTCGACACGGGTGAAGTCGCGATCGTGATGACCCCCGATCCGAGTGCTAAGAACCTCCGGCGGCCCAGGGTGCGACTGATCGCCGCAGCCGATGGAGTTCGGGTCGATGGGCCAGAAATGAGCTTGACGGAGCAGGATGAGGACGGACGGTATTCGAGATCGATCGTCAAGGTGCTCGATCCTGACAAGTACGGAATAGACATCCCGAGCCACTTCGCCGAAGCGTGATGCGTGGGAAGCAGTCGGCGCTAGCCAAACGATAGAATCAGGAATCTGCTGGACGGGGGCCAAAAGGGGCCGGTAGATTGGCGCCCTTCATGGCACAGCGGTTCGCGCTCAGCACCTCCTTCTCCGATGTCAGCCGTCAGCTCGATCGACTGGCCGAACGGGATCTAGGCGTCGAAATCACACTCTACGACACCGAGTGGTTGCTCAATCTGGATAAAACCACGGGGGTCAGGAAACTCGGCGACGAACTGGCCCAGCGCGGGGTAGAGGTCTCGGTCCACGCCCCGATCTTCGACCTCAACCCGGGCAGCCTGGACCCCGTCATCCGCAAACACACGCGTTTATGCTGGGAGCGCACTATCAGCGTCGCCGGCGCATTGGGCGCTCGGCACGCCAACTTCCATACCGGGTACTTGCCTCTGCTTCCAGAGTCGACGCTCCCGGGATGGATGGCGCTTAGCCTCGCGGTCTGGGAGCGGCTCGTCAGTCTCGCAGCGGATGCCGGTATTATATTGTTGTTTGAAAACATGTTCGAGCCGTCACCTCGTGTATTGCTTGATATTCGGGATCAGCTAGACGCGCGTCATGTGGGCTTCACCCTGGATGTTGCCCACGTTCACATCTTTGGAACCGCCGCGCTCGATACCTGGTGGCGGGAGCTTAGCACCGATATTCGCGAGGTCCACCTGCATGACACAGACACCTTCTCGGACGATCATCTACTGCTCGGCGATGGGGCGATAGACTGGAAGACCGTGTTCGAAGACCTGTTCCGCTACGCGCCCGACGCAATGAAGGTGATCGAGATGCCGGTCGAAGCCGGTCTGCAGAGCCTGGCTCGCATTCGAGCCGGTGGATACAGTGACATTCAGCTGGAGCTGCTGTGAACACAAGACAAGCTCGGTGGTGGGCAGTTCTGGGGATCGCCAGTGCAATCGGTCTGGCTGCAAGCCCAGCGCCCGATGTCGCCCGCGAACGCGTCATCATCCGGTTGGCGGACCCGGCTGGAACGCGAGCCAGTTTACTGGCAGATGTTCGGAGGAGGGGCGTCACGCTCGATGTCCGCCACCAGCGCGCGATCGTCGGTCTCAAGGCGATTCATGCCCGCTCAGCCAACGCGGCTCGGCGACCGCTCGAGGAAGCGACCCGCGCCGGTGCGCTGGTCGAGATCGATCGGTTATGGCTCATCAACGCGATCGTCGCCGACATAGACCCCGCGTGGAGGGCGCGAATCGAGGCCCACGCAGCGATCGCTGAAATCGTTCCCGATCGACGGCTGACCTTGGGCGAGGACTTTCGCTCCACTCCAGTCAAAGCGGACCGACTATCGGTACCGGAAGAGCAGCTCGAGCAGCTCAACGTACCCCAGGTTTGGGCCCAGGGCGTGACCGGACGGGGTGCCATCGTGGCCAACGTCGATTCTGGGGTCAACGGGGACGATGACACCTTCGGTGATCGTTGGCGGGGCCGCTTCGCTGGCGGCGACGCGGGCTGGTTCGCACCGGTCTCGCTCACCGTGTTCCCAGAGGACGACTTTTCGATCGGCGCCGGCCACGGGACCTCGACGATGGGCCTGCTAACCGGCGGCAACCAGACGTACGGAGTCGCGTTTGATGCTACATGGATCGCTGGCGACGCCTTCGAGAACGGCGAGGGTTTCGTCTCCAACGTGATCAAGATCTTCCAGTGGTTGAGTGATCCCGACGGTGACCCGGCTACGCGAGGCGACGTCCCGGATGTGGTGAGCAACTCGTATGGTTTGACGAACACGGACGATGCGGGGCAGCTGATCTGCGACACGATCTTCGACGACGCGATCGACGCGCTGGAGGCAGCCGGCCCGATCGTCGTCTGGTCGGCCGGGAACGAGGGCCAGCAAGGGGTGACCTCGCCGGCGAGCCGTGCCGATTCACGGGTCAACGCATTCGCGGTAGGGTCCGTCGATGGGGGCAACGTCGTTGCGCAGTCGTCGGGTCGCGGCCCGTCAGCGTGTGGCGGCCCGAATGCCACCAAGCCGGACGTCGTGGCCCGGGGAGAAGGCGTAATCAGTCGGGGTTTGTTCAACGACTTTCGGACCGTGAGCGGGACTTCGTTCTCGACACCGATGGTGGCCGGGGTGGCAGCGCTGATGCGCTCGAAGGATCCCAACATCACACCCGAGGACGCCAAGACGATCCTGCTCGACACGGCCGTCGATCTCAGTGTTCCGGGCGACGACAACGACACCGGCGAGGGTCTGGTCGACGCCGAGGCCGCCCTGGCGAGGGTCACTAGGCCCAGCCAGCAAGTCGCGCGGTTGGTGGGGTTCACTGAGCCGGCAAGCGCTGTCAAGTTCGGATTGTCCGGTATCGAGGATGCGCTCGTTTTACGGCCCGGTGCGAGCCTGAGTCTGATCCCGCTGCTCACAAGTCACGGTGCTTCAGTGCCACCAACAACCGCGGTGTTGTCGAGCCCGACGGCGGGAATCACGATTACTCGGTCGTCGATCCCCCTGACCCCGGCGGGTCCGGGCGGCGTATTCGAGCCGGTTGACACCTCTACTTACGGTGTCGACATCGGAACGTCGGTGAGCCCAGGCACAAACATCGTGCTGGACGTGGCCATCCAGGGAGCACAAGTCGGCCCCTTTCGGATGGTCCTCAAGGCCGGTGACCCAGTGGAAGGGACTTTTGCGACTCACGATCGGGGTCAAGTTCGGCTGTCGGTCACCAACTTCGGGGGCTTCGGTTTCTACACCGGAATTCACCAGGGTGGCTTCCTGCTGCGTGGTAATGGTTTCCGGTTCCCGGCAACGAGCGAGAACTGGCTCTTTCACGCCGGCCTGATGGTCGGCGCCGGTCCGAACCAGCTATCCGACGATGTCCCGTACGGCGAGGACACGCAGAACGCGACCGA
>JBFGIA010000069.1:0-12498 GCA_041577935.1 Gemmatimonadota bacterium
AGCCTGCCAGCCAAGCGTCGTGGGTGCGGATCCGCACCCCCTCATCACCCAACCATATCAAGCGAGCCTCGGGGTGAAACGCTTCGGCCATGACGTCCGCCCGACCCGTCTCGTGTCCTTTGAAGTACTGTCTGAGTGCCGCTTCGACACCGTCGACGTCGTTCTGCGGTGTGACCCACGACGACGCCGCGAGCGCGGGAGCGATCAGCAAGACAAGCGCGATCTTTCGCATCATCTCTCCTTTGAGAATACGGTTCTCACGACACTGACCCCACGACTTCCACCAACGTCGTCCAGTCGATGTTTCCACCGCTGACGACGCACACGATCCGGCCGGATCCGGCCCGCCCGGATAGGGCAGCAGCAACAGCGGTGGCCGCAGCACCCTCGACGACCACGTGATTGCGCTCGAGGACGAGCTTTAGCGCTTTCGCGACCGCGTCGAGCGACACCACGATCGAGTCATCGATCACACTCTGGACCAGCGGCCACATCTCCTCGAGAACGGTCTTCCCACCGATACCGTCGACAAAGCTCGGCGTGTACTCGACCGTTTGTCGCCGACCTGCATTCAAGGATGGTTTCAGAGGCGCCGCGGTCTCGACCTCACAAGCGTAGACCTTGGCGCCTGGGACGAGCGCCTTGACCGCGGTGCCGATGCCCGAGCTCAGCCCGCCGCCACCGTATGGGATCACCACCGCATCCACGTCAGGAAGGTCCTCGACGATCTCGAGCCCGATCGTCCCGTTGCCGGCGATGACCGCTGGATCACTGACCGGGTGAATAAAGAGGCCGTCGACACCCGGGAAGCGGTGCTCGATGATGGCGTTCCACCACGCCTCGAACGGGGCCTTTACGACCTCACCACCCAACCGCTCGATCGCGGACAGCTTGGTGGCCGGCGCGTGATCGGGGACGACCACCGTGCACGGCACGTCCATTTGGCGGGCGTTCCAAGCCACGCCCTGGGCCATGTTGCCAGCGCTGGCGGTCACGACGCCGTCTTGCAACCGCTCTTTTCCCGCCAGCCGCATCGCGTTGCCCGCTCCCCGCAGCTTGAAAGATCCGATCGGCTGCAGGTTCTCGAGCTTGAGCCAGATCTCGGTAGATCCGCTGTCGACGTTCAGCCGAACGAGCGGCGTGCGCACGATCGCATCCGCGATCCGGTCACGTGCGGCGCCGATAGCGTCCAGCGTCGGCGGTGTGGCCGCCTCGACGATCATCTCAGAGGTCGATCTCGCGCCCATGGTCGGTATCGAGCGCCTTCTGGTAGGCGTGATATGCCGCCGCCAGATCCTCGACCGCGACGCCAAGCGACTTGAAAAGCGTCACCTGATCCGGTCCGGTTCGGCCTTCGATACGACCTGACACGAGCTCTCCGATCTCGCCTACGATATGGTCGTCGTCGATCGCCCCTTCGGCTTTGGGGATCAAGAAGTCACCGGACTCGTTGAGCGTCGACTCGCGCCGGTCGACGAACAGCCGGGAGCCGACGACCGCTCGTGTGTCGAGCTCCCGGGCGGTGGGAAAACAAGCGCCAACGGCGTTGATGTGGGTTCCGGGCGACAGCCACTCGCCACACACCACGGGTTCTCGCGCCGAGGTGGTCGTACAGATCAAATCAGCACTATCGACGGCCTCTCGGGCAGAGAACGCAACATCGATCGAGATGCCCAAGCGGTCAGAGTGGTGCGCGGCGAACGCGCGAGCGTTGTCTTCCGATCGGCTGTAAACCACCGCCGACTTGACCGGCCGCACGACTCGCATCGCATCGAGATGGCTCCCGGCCTGGACGCCGGACCCGAGGATCGCCAACCGATGGGCTTGTTCGCGCGCCAGCAGCCGGGTGGCGACACCGCTGGCGGCCGCCGTGCGGATGGCGGTGATCGCGCTGGCATCGACGATCGCCAATGGCCGCCCGTGCTCTAACTCGAACAACAACACCGCACCCTGATGAGAATCGTACGGCGTCCCCTCATTGCCCGGCATCACCGTCAGGATCTTGATACCGCTGACCGGCGGGGATTTGGTGACCGCCGGCATCAGCCCGAGCAGTCCGTCGCCGCTTGGAAACCGTACCAGCGATCGCAACGGATTGACCGACTCTTCTTCCGATAGAGCCGCCAACGCGTTGCCGACGACCTCGATACACTCATCCATGGGAAGCACCGCCTCGACATCGCTTCGGCTCAGCGTTCGCACCTTCAAGCCGGTTGCTCCTGCCTTCCAAAAGTCTCGGCCAGGGTCGCGAGGTCGACGTTGCCACCCGACACGACCGATACGACCCGTGCACCGCCGGGCAATGCGATCCGGCTCGAGAGAATGGCCGCCGTCGCGGCCGCACCCGAGCCCTCCACGATCAACTTGCAGCGCGTCAGGAGGAGCTCCATCGCCGCCGCGATCTCGTTTTCGCTCACGACGACAACATCGTCGACCGCACGCTGAGCGATTTCGAGCGGTAGATGGCCGACAAAGGGTGGCGTCATGCCGTCGGCCAACGTCGGCTGAGGCCGCGGCACAGTCACCGGTTGACCCGCCTCGAGCGCCGGCCCGAGGCCCGGCCCTGCCTCCAGCTCAACGGCGATGACCCGCGCCTCGGGTCGAAGCGCTTTCACCGCCGAGGCGATGCCTCCCAGCAACCCACCACCACCAACGGGCACGACCACGACTTCGACGTCGGGAACGTCCTCTACGATCTCGAGCCCCGTTGTTCCGGCACCGGCCAACACGACGGGGTCGTCAAACGGGTGCACAAACGTCGCGCCACGAGCCTGGCGTTCCTCCTCGACGCGGTCGAAGAGCGTCGTCCGGTCGGCTTGGAGAATCACTTCGGCGCCGTAGTCCGTTACCGCGTCGATCTTCGATTGCGGCGCGTCGGTAGGCATCACCACGGCGCAGGGTGCGCCAACTTCGCGCGCCGCCCAGGCGACCCCTTGAGCATGGTTGCCGGCCGATGTCGTGATGAGACCCGCTGCCTGCTCGGCCGATCCGAGCGACTCGATCTTGTTGAGCGCTCCCCGCGGCTTGAAGGAGCCGGTCTTCTGAAACGACTCGCACTTGAGATGAAGTCGGACGCCGATCCGCTCATCGAGCGTCGTGCTGGTCAAGATCGGGGTGCGGTGTACCCGTCCGGCGATTCGCGCCGCCGCCGCTCGGATCTCGTTGAGTGGGATCAACCGACTAAGCGGTTTCGTCGATGATCTCGATATGGTCGGGACGATTCGGGACGACGCACAAGAACTCGAACTGCTCGTCTCCCTCCACTGTGTACCAGTGAGGCGTTCCGGCCGGGATGTAGACCACGCTTCCCGATTCCACGTCGACGACGTCATCGCCGATACCGATCCGCGCCCGGCCCGCCAGCACATACTGCTCGTGCTCGACAGTGTTGGTGTGCTTCGGCATCCCGCCGCCGGGCTCCATGATGAACCGGCGCAGCGCAAAATTCGGTGCCTCGTCGGGACCGATGAGGACCTGGCGGCGGGTGCCGGTGCCCGCGTCCACGGGCTCTAAGGGCACTTCCGCAACGCGCTTGACGGTCATCTCAGTAGAACAGGCTCTCGCGTTTTTCACCCGTGTAGTCGATGTACACGGTCTTCCACTCGCTGTAGAAGTCGATCGCGGTCTTCCCCATCTCGCGCATGCCCACGCCGGTCGCTTTCGTGCCACCAAACGGCAGTTGCGCCTCGCCCCCCATCGTCGGCGAATTGACATGTGTGATTCCGGTATCGATGCCGCGGATGAAGCGGAACGCACGCGAGTTATCGGCGGTGTAGATCGACGACGTAAGGCCATAACGGGTGTTATTGCAGACCTCTAGACCGGTCTCGAAATCGGGGACGCGGATGATCGCAAGAACGGGCCCAAAGATCTCCTCTTGTGCGAGCTTGCTGTCGGGATCGACCCGATCGAACACCGTTGGCTGCACGAAATATCCATCGGCATGCTCGGGTCCGGTGAGCGGTTCGCCGCCGGCCAAACATTCGGCGCCCTCCTGCTTTCCGATCTCGATGTACTCGAGCACGGTGTCGTACTGAGACTGATCGACCGACGGACCCATATCGGTTTCGGCAGCCAAACCGTCACCAACGACGACTCCGGAGGCGTATTCGACCACGCGTCCGACGAACTCATCGGCGATATCATCGACTACTACCGCTCGCGACGTCGCTGTACACCGCTGACCGGTCGAGCCAAAGGCGCCCTGGACCGTTCCTTCGACCGCCAGCTCGAGATCCGCGTCCTCGAGCACCAGGACCGGGTTTTTCCCGCCCATCTCGCACTGCACCTTCTTCAAGCGGTGCGCTCCGTCGACGTACAGCGCGGCGCCGATCTCGTTGGAGCCGGTAAACGAGAGCGCCTTGACGCGTGGGTCCTCGACGATCGTCTGCCCCACCATCGAGCCACTGCCATAGACCAAGTTCACGACGCCTCTTGGCAGACCAGCCTCGACGAACATTCCGATCACCAGCTCCGCTGTTTCGGGCGTCAACGAGGCGGGCTTGAACACAACCGTGTTCCCAGCTACTAGCGCTGGGGCGATCTTCCAACCCGGGATCGCAACCGGGAAGTTCCACGGCGTGATCGCGCCCACGACGCCGATCGGCTCGCGCACTGTGTAGGCAAATGTGTTCGCCAGCTCGGACGGCATCGTATCGCCGTCGAGCCGCATCCCCTCACCCGCCATGAACTCGAGGATGTTAAGCGTTTTCTGGACCTCACCCTTGGCCTCAGGCAGGATCTTGCCCTCTTCGCGGGTCAGCGAACGGGCCAGCTCATCGGTGCGTTCGGTCATCAAACGGTGGACACGCGAGATCAATCGACCGCGCTCCGGTGCGGGTGTAGCTCGCCACCCCGGCAGCGCGCGCTCAGCCGCGGTGATCGCCGCCTCGGTCTCATCCCTCGACGATAACGGCAGCTCGCCGATGACATCTTTGGTATTGGCAGGATTGATGTTCGGAGCCCAGTTGCCGGTATCGGTCTCCCGCCACTCGCCGTCGATGTAGTTCCGGTAGCGACGTCTCGTGCTCACGATGATTCCGACTCTCCAGCTTCGAAGTTGGCGACGTTTCGAAACCGCCACGAGACCAGCAACAGGCTCAGCACGAGCAACACGTTGAGATACACGACCGTCTCCAACGCTTGCCACTCGAGGAGCAGCATCAGAAACATGGAAAACGTCTGCAGCAGTGCCGCCAACATGAACACGTACGACATCCCTCGAGGCTCGAGACGGACCGCCAACATACCGATCAACATCACCGCCAGGATCGCATACAGCATCCAAGCCGCTACGCGATCGGCGATCGGCAGCGGCGGCTCGAACTCACCGAGTAGATAGAAGTACAACGCGAAAACGGGAATCGTCAACAGCAGGGCACCGGTTCGGGGGCTCAATGCGGTCTCCTTACTACCCGACAGCTGCAAAGCTATCGTCGAGAATCTCGACCGCCCGATCGATGTCGTCGGCGCCGATGTTGAGGCACGGCGCGACTCGCGCGACGTTGCCATAGAGCCCACCCCGACCGATCAAGAGACCGCGTTTCTTCGTCTCTTCCATGAGCTGCATGCTCTCCGATACGGCTGGCTCCTTGGTCTGGCGATTGGCGACCATCTCGATCCCTTGCATGAGCCCCATGCCACGCACATCGCCGATCAGCGCATGTTTCTCCTGGAGCTTCTCCAAACCGTCTCGCAGCCGCCGACCCTGGATTTCAGCGTTCTCGACCAAGTTGTCCTCTTCGATCACCTGAATGGTCGCGCGCGACGCTGCGCACGCTACCGGGTTACCGCCAAACGTGGACAGCGTCAGGCCCTCCCATTTGGCGGCGATGTCGGGCGTCGTGACCGTGACCCCCATCGGCAGTCCATTGGCTACGCCCTTGGCCATCGTCATTACATCGGGCGTGACGCCATACTGTTCGATTCCCCACATCTTAGTGCCGGTCCGGCCCCAACCGGTCTGGACTTCGTCGGCGATCAGCAGCCCCTCGTGGCGGCGCACGATCTCGGCGGCGATCTGGAAGTACTCCGATGGTGGCGTAACGAAGCCTCCAACGCCCATGATGGGCTCCGCGATCATGCACGCGACCCGGCCCGGTGTCGTAGTCTTGATCAGCTCTTCCAGATCTTCTGCGCACGCCACCCCGCACGACGGGTACTCGAGTTTGAGCGGACAGCGATAGCAGTAGGGGGCCAGCGCGTGCTTGATGCCGGAGATGTAGTCGACGCTGCGCCAGGGCGCGTGCGCGGTCAGCGTTACCGCCAACATCGAGCGGCCCGCGTAAGCGTGGCGCAGTGCGATCACGGCTTGATTTCCGGTCGCCGCCTTGGCCAGCATGATCGCCGTCTCGTCGGCCTCGGTGCCGCTGTTGGTAAAAAACGTCTTGGAAAGATCTCCGGGGGTGAGCGCAGCGATCTTCTCCGCCAGCTCGACGATCGGCCCGGTCGGGTAGAGGGTCGACGTATGCACGAGCGTTTCCGCCTGCTGTTGGATCGCCTGCGTCACGGTGGGGTGACAGTGGCCAACCGGGACGGTCAAGATCCCGCCGAAGAAATCGAGGTACTCGTTGCCGTCGTAATCGTACAAGTGCTGGCCGCGTCCACGGGCCAGCGGCAGCGGCGTTTCGTAATACCGTATGACCGCGTCCCATAGATAGCGTTCGTGGCTAGCGTTGATCTCGGCAGCGCGGTTGGCAGTCTCAGTCAACTCCATCCTATGCCCTCCGGTTCGTTCCTCTCCGCTGTTGGTAGAGCGACAACGCGAACAAAACGAATACGATGATCGCGATCACCATCGGTGGCGGAAACTGGTACGCGATCGTGATCACGAGAAGCAGGCCGGTGAAAACGAGGTTGGCAACAGTCAACGCTCGTAGCTTTCCGTGCGCAACGACAGCCCCCAGCACTAGCAAATTCAACGTCCCGACGTACAGAAGGAGCACCGAGTAGCTCGCGTTGAGGATCTGAGCCGCACCCCACGCCGACGCACGCATCGGGCCCATCTGTATCTGCAAATCCATCATCATTCGGTAGAGCTCCGCCTCGGCGGCGCTCCGCGGCTGGCCGAAGTTCGTGTTGTAGACGGCCAGCGAATGAACCAGGCCAAAAAGGACCAGCCCCATCGCCGCCCCGAGAAACGTTCTCTGTCCAGGGACTACCCGCGCTGCCAACCCCGCTGTCACAGCAGTGCGGCGATCTCGTCGTACGTCTCCGGTCGTCGGTCACGGAAGAATTGCCACGTCTGCCGGACTTCCTCGATCATGTCGAGGTCGAGGTCAGCGACGACCACTGCGTCGCGGTCGCGGGGCGCCTGGGCGACGATCTCTCCACGTGGATCCGCGAAGTACGACTTGCCGTAAAACTCGCCGATGTCCCACGGGTTCTCGTGGCCGACGCGGTTGATGGCGCCGATGAAATAGCCGTTGGCGACCGCGTGAGCCGGTTGCTCGAGCTCCCACAAGTACTCCGAGAGCCCGGCTACCGTGGCCGATGGGTTGAAGACGATCTCTGCACCGTTCAGTCCCAGGATCCGCGCGCCCTCGGGAAAGTGACGATCGTAGCAGATGTACACTCCGACGTTTCCGAACGCCGTCTCGAACACCGGATATCCGAGGTTGCCGGGTTTGAAGAAGAACTTCTCCCAGAAACCCGGCGCACAGTGCGGAATGTGATGCTTGCGGTACTTACCGAGGTACGACCCGTCGGCGTCATACACCGCGGCGGTGTTGTAATAGACTCCGGCGATCTCCTCCTCGTACACCGGGAGTATGAGCACGACCCCGTGCTCTCGCGCCAAGTCTCCGAACTGTCGGCACGTCGGCCCATCGGGAACGGTCTCGGTGAGCTGATACCACTTCGCGTCCTGATCGGCGCAGAAGTATGGCCCGTAGAAAAGCTCCTGAAGACACACAACTTGCGCGCCGCGCTCGGCGGCCTCGGCCAGCAGGACCACATGTTTGTCGATCATCGATTGTTTGATTTCGTCGATCGGCCGGCTGGCGTCTCCATCGGGGATCGCCGCCTGGATCAGACCACCTTTGACCACTCTCGCCATGATGCCTCCATGAGGGATATCGTGCCTGTTCTATGCCTTTAATCATAGCTGACGCTTGGTCGCCGTGCGACCAACGGCTTTGGCGGCGGGCCCGCTGAATGCAGAATACGTCCGGCGCTTCCGGGCCGAGGCACCATATTATCTCAGCTTCTCGGTTCGAAAGGAGGACCTGTCCCGGTGAACGCAATTCAGCGAAAGCGTGTTCGGACAGTCGTCACCTTCGCGGTGGTCGGGGCGTTGGGCGGTTCCGTTCTGGGTCTCATCATTGGCCAGATCGACCAACGGATCCTGCTCTGGAGCGGCGTTCGGGGGCTCTCAGTCGGCGTCCTGATCGGTGTCGCGGTAGGCGTGGGCGAGGAGTTTCTGCTCCCCCGCTGGAGCCGCAGGTTCAGGTTCTTCACGCTGAACACTCTCCGCGTGCTGATGTACAGCGCGGTGATGCTCCTCGCTCTGTTGCTGGTCAACGGCATCGCTATCGCCATTGGTTCGCGAGTCGGGTTTATAGAAGGCGCCCGGCGGTATCTCTTCGACGATCCTCTCACGCGCGATTTCCTGATGAGCCTCGTCACCGTGGTCATACTGACGAGCGTGCTGGAGATCCGCACCCTTCACAACCGCGGGGAGATGTGGCGGTTTCTCACGGGTCGCTATCGGTACCCCGAGGAGGAAGTCAGGCTGTTTCTCTTTGCTGACATGGTTGGATCAACCGCCTTGGCAGAGAGGCTCGGCAATCTGGCGTTCAGCAGCCTCGTGCGGGAGTGCTTGAGTGATACATCCGAAGCCATCCTCGCATGGGGAGGTGACGTATATCAGTTCATGGGAGACGGGGTGATCGTGACCTGGCGTCAGGACCCCGGCTTGAAGGATGCTGCCTGCATACGGTGTTTTTTCGAGATGGTGGGGATGCTCGAGGCGCGGGCGGACAAGTACATGGAGCGGTACGGAGTAATGCCGCGATTGCGCGGGGGAGTCCACGGGGGTGACGTGATTACCACATGGGTCGGCGAGGCCAAGAAAGAGTTGACGTTCCACGGTGACGCACTCAACGCTGCGTCGCGGATCGAGGCGTTGTGCAAAGAGACAGGCGCTGACTGCCTCGCCTCACAGTGGGTCCTCGATCGGCTGGAGCTCCCCGGAGAGCTGAACGCCACCGCCATCGGTGATGTCCGGCTGCGCGGCAAGCGGGAACCGATCGCGCTCTGCGCGATCGAGCACAGCCCTGATGCCGGTACGACCACAAGCGTCACCGCCTAGAGGGATCAGCGCGTCAGACAGCGCCGTCTTGTCGCAACACCTCGATCTCGTCGGCACCGTAGCCGAGCTCGGTCAGCACCTCATCGGTGTGCTCGCCGAGCTTGGGGGGACGAGTTCGCACCCGGCACGGCGACGCCGATAGCTTGATCGGCACTCCGACCAGCGGCAGCGGTTCACCGTCCGAACCCGAAACCTCGACGATCATTTCGCGGGCTTTGGCCTCGGCCGAATCGAGTGCAGCAGGCACAGTCCGGATCTCGCCGCACGGGATGTCGGCCGCCGACAGATCGGCGATCCAGGCAGCGGTTGATCGGGAGCCGACGATCGACTCCAGCTTCGGAACGAGCTCATCCCGGTGAATGTTGCGCTGGCCGTTGGTGGCATAGCGCGGGTCATCGACCCACTCGGGCTTGCCGATCACCTCGCACAGCCGCGCCCACTGGCGCTCGTTTCCGGCGCCGATGTTGATCCACCCGTCGCTGGCTTCAAACGTCTGGTACGGAACGATCGACGGGTGAGCGTTGCCAAGCCGCACCGGCTTCTTCCCACCCGACCACCAGTTCTGCGCGTGGTAGGTCAAGAGCGAGAGCAACCCATCGTGAAGAGCGACCTCAACGTGTTGCCCTTCCCCGGTTCGGGTGCGCTCGAGCAGTGCCGCCAGGATCCCCTGGACGACCAGCAGCCCCGCGGTTTCGTCACCGAGCGAGATCCCGACCCGCGTCGGCGGACCGGCCGGATCGCCGGTGACGTCCATCACGCCCGACTCACCCTGCACGATCACGTCGAACGATGGCTTGTCGGCGCCGGGACCCTCCGCTCCATAGCCGTTGATGACGGCGTAAACGATTCTCGGATTCTGTTTGCGGACAGCATCGTAGGGGAACCCGAGCCGATCGAGCACGCCGGGGCGAAAGTTCGAGATGACGACGTCGGCGCGCTCGAGCATGCGCCATAGGACACGTTTGCCCCCATCGTTCTTGAGGTCGAGCGTGCAGCTGCGTTTGTTGCGGTTGACGGCGGTGAAGTACGCACTCGCCCCGCCCGCGCCGGCGACCCACGGTGGCCCCCACCCGCGGGTTTCGTCTCCGCCATCGGGGCGCTCGATCTTGACGATATCAGCGCCAAAGTCACCCAGAATCATCGTCGCGTAGGGCCCCGCCAGAATGCGGGTCAGATCTACGACGCGAACGCCTTCAAGCACCATTCGCCGTCTCCGCTGCGAGAGAGGGTCGCTCAGAGATGCCGAGCGTAACGTAGCTCACGAATGCCACTGCGAAGCCAATAAACCAGGCGTAGGTGTAGATCGAATGGAAGATCGGTGGGATCTTGTCGGCCGATACCCAGCCGGCGGCGGCCAGGAAACCGGGCACGTTCGGCGCTACCGCGAGAGCCAGAATCGCCACCGTCGTCCACCGCCAACCGTCGCCATACCAGTAGATCCCACCTTCCGAGAACAGAGACTCGGTGTCCAGGCGCTGGCGGCGCACAAGCCAGTAGTCGGCGATCATGATGCCAGCGACCGGACCGAGCAGCGCGCTGTACCCGATCAGCCAAGTGAAGATGTACCCCTGTGTCGAAGCGATCAGCTTCCACGGCATGATCAGGATCCCGATCACCCCGGTGATGAGCGCACCAACGCGGAACGAGATCCACCGCGGCGCGATGTTGCTAAACCCGATCGCCGGAGCGACGACGTTCGCGGCGATGTTGGTCGTCAATGTGGCGATCGCTAGCGCAGCCATCGACACGATCACTACGATCGGCGCCTCGAACCGAGACAGCAGGACAACCGGGTCCCACGGAGCCGCTTCGACTACCAGGACGTCGCTGAACTGCAGCGCAGCCGCGCACGTGGCAGCGATGCCGATAAACGCGAACAACGTCATGGTGGTCGGCAACCCCAGGATCTGACCCCATGCTTGGTCGGTCTGACTCCTGGCGTAGCGGGTGAAATCGGGAATGTTGAGCGACAGGGTCGCCCAAAAACCAACCATCGCGGTCAGCCCCGGCAAGAACAGAAGCCAAAAGCCGAGCCGTCCTCCAGCGGCCGTTGCCTGACCGGTCAGCGTCGGGCTCACCACGCCGCTGGCGTCTCTGAGCTGAGCCGCCAGGACACCCCCGGAGGCGCCAGGGGTGAGCGCCATCGTCTCCCCGGTGTAGACCATCCAATCAGTCTGCGAGACCGCTTCGCGAGCTTCGTCCTCGGAGGCGGCCGCAGCCATTCGGAATTCGCTCGCTCGTGGGCCGTCATCGTCCGCCAGGCTCGTCAGCCGCACCTCGCGGTCGGTGACAACCAACGACGGCTGTGAAAACTGGCGGCTAAACGACAGCGCATTACCGAGTCCGCCGGGCGACGTGAACGTCCACGCCAACAACGCCAACCCGATCGCCAGCAGCATCGGTGCGCCCCACGCTTCGAGCCACTTGATGCGCTCGGTTCCTGACCAAGCGATCCACACGTTGAGCGTCCAGAACGCAAGAAAGGCAAGCAACTCCCAGACATTGAGGCCCAGCCAACCGATCGTCGGTGCATCGCCAATTGCCGGCACGATGACACGGGTCAGCGCGTACAATGCGTGACCACCGATCCATGTCTGGATGCCAAACCAGCCGCAAGCGACCAACCCCCGAAGCAGTGCCGGGACGTTGGCCCCGAGGATGCCGAACGGCGCTCGCAAGAGTACCGGAAACGGCACGCCATACTTTGTCCCGGCGTGGCCGTTGAGAATCATCGGCACGAGCACGACCGCGTTGCCCGCGGCGATCGTGAGCAGCGCCTGCCACCACGTCATCCCGCTCGCGATCAGGCTCGAACCCAGCATGTACGTCGGGACACAGGCACTCATCCCGATCCACAGCGCAGCGATGTTCCAGCGTGACCAGCGCCGTTCGTCGAGCGTCGTCGGGATCAGATCGTCGTTGGCGTAGGGCGAGGCGGCGAGGGACGCGCGATCCATGGCCGATGTTCTAACCCGACCGGGGGCGATCCGCAATCTTTGCCAGCGGTCGGCGATTATCAAGTCAATAAGTGTCATATATGATTAAACGTTTCAAGCGCCGTCCGGCAAAGTCGGGTTTCTCCTGACTTGACAAAATTTGACGCATCGTTCAAAATTTGAATGTTTAGTAGAATTTTACAGGAAGGTCGCAGCGTGCCCACGACCGGCACCGCACCCAAGCCGTCGCCC
>JBFGIA010000070.1:0-12376 GCA_041577935.1 Gemmatimonadota bacterium
AGTCCGAACAACGCATCTTCCGGATCGTCCGCGTCGAGACCCATCGACGCCAGGAGATCCGGATCGGGGGTCTCTTCGATTACGACCGACACGTTCTCGAGATGCTCGACGAATTCCGCCGGCAAACGGTCCAACGCCTTCGACACCAGTGCCTCGAACCGCTCAGCTGATACGTCGAGCAAGGAGCGCTGTGGCTAGGAGGTTGCCGGCTTGGGGGCCACTATGCGGTCCGCGTACTGCGCCAGCAACGGCATGCGCCACTTCTCCCCCGAGTACCCCTTGATCAGGCAGATCACCCACAAGATGAACGCGCCGATAATGAGCACGATCCAGATCAAGAAGCCTATCAGCGTACCGAGGATCGGCACGATGGCCGACAAAACCGTGGAGAACACCGTGAAGACGACCCACAGCGCGACCCACGCGACACCGAACACGATCGACTGTGCAGCGTGCCAGCGAATGACTTCGTCCTTTTTCTCCATCAGAAACAGGACGATCCCGGTGATCGGCGGAACGATGTAGCTCAAGAGTCCCCCGAGCTTGGGGTCCAAGCCGGTGCTTTCCGACGACGGGGCCTGTTCGTTCAACGCGTACCTCCCTGCTGGATTGCGAGTCGATCCAGAGGATAACCCGTCGTGCCCGCCACGGGGAGGGTTGGCGGCGTGGCCGACACCGAAACGTCGGACTAGGATCGCTCAGCACCATGACACACACAGCAACCCAACCCGAGGTCGCTTCGTCCTGGCGCCGCGAGTTTCTCGCCGGCACGACGACGTTCGCGACGATGGCGTACATCATCGTCGTGAATCCGAAGATCCTGGAGGCCGCCGGAATCCCGTTCGGCGCTTCGATGGTCGCCACGATCGTGAGCGCCGCGTTCGGAACGCTGTTGATGGGGATCTACGCCAACCGGCCGTTCGCGATCGCCCCCTACATGGGACAGAACGCGTTTATCGCCTACACCGTAGTCGGCCGCATGGGGCACAGCTGGGAGACCGCTCTGGGAGCGGTGTTCGTCAGCGGTGCCGTGTTCACCGTGTTGTCGATCTTTGGTATACGGAAGTGGTTGGCGGAATCGATCCCCGAGAATCTCAAACGCGCGTTCGCCGTCGGTATCGGTCTATTCCTGGCGATGATCGGACTCGCGACCGTGGGCATCGTCGCACCCGGCACGGGTGGAGTGCCGATCAGGGTCGGTGACCTCGATGAGCCCTCAGTCATACTGGCGACAGCGGGATTTGTGCTCATCGTCGCGCTCTTGGTCCGACGCGTCCCCGGCGCGATCCTGATCGGAATCCTGGCCGCCGCGCTGGCCGCCATGGCAGCCGGGCTCGCGCCGATCCCCGAAGCCGTTGTCAGCACGCCGCCGAGCCTCGGACCGACGTTTCTCCAACTCGACGTGGGGGCCGCACTGAGCTGGGGGTTTGTCTCGGTGATCCTGACGATCTTCGTGCTCGACCTGGTCGACACGATCGGCACCCTGATCGGTCTCGCCTACCGCACCGACATGCTCGATGAGCAGGGTCGTCTGCCGGGTATGGGGCGGGCGCTTCGGTGCGACGCGCTCGCCACCGTCGCCGGCTCGATCCTAGGGACGACGACATGCGGGACGTACATCGAGTCCGCAGCCGGCATCGAAGCCGGTGGACGAACAGGTCGGACCGCGGTTGTAACCGCGGGCTGGTTCCTGGCCGCGCTCTTCTTCGCCCCGATCCTGTCAGCGGTCCCAGCGGCCGCCTACGGCCCGGCGCTCATCGTCGTCGGCATGATCATGGTAGAGCCCGCCGCTGGTCTCGACTACCGCGACCTGACCGAGTTGGCGCCGGCGTTCATCACGCTAGCGCTGATGGCTTTCACGTATGACCTCGGAATCGGTCTGACGGCCGGATTTGTGTCGTACGCGGTATTCAAAACGTTGTCCGGGCGGGCGCGCGAAGTATCAAACGGGATGTGGGTGCTGGCCGCGCTCTCCGCGCTGTTCTACGGCTTCTACCCATACTGAGCCGGCTGCACTAAGACGAGACGGCGAGTCGCGCGTTGACCTCGGCCTCGACGGGGAACGGAGCCGCTCCATCGGAAAACCGCCGCTGCAGATCGAACGCTTGGCGCTCGAGTCCGATCGACCAGTAGCTGTAACCGGAGATCACCCACTCCTCTAAGTACCGGCGCATGAATCCGACCAACCCGAGGTGTGTGTACTGAACCACGTGCACGCATTCGTGGAACACGTTTGGGATCTGTTCGTCCTCCGATACTGCGTCGGTGGCGACGAGGATCGTGTCGACGAATGTGATGCCCCACAGGTAGTCGAAATCGAGCGGTAGATCGCGAACGCGGTCGATTATCGCCAGCGGCCAAGGAGGATCGATGCGCGGAACCTCGCGCACCCGAACCGGAGCCAGTGTTCGGGGATCGAAGTAGGGCTCGAGTCTGGCCTTCATCTGACCCTCGAGGGGCCGGGCGAGTGGTCGGTGCGCATCGCGCTGCCGGGCGACCCACGCTGCGGCGCGACGAGCCAGCCACCGACTCTGGACCACCCCGTCGGCGACGCCCACTACGCGATCGTCCATTCGAAGACTGCGATCTCCGGTGGAGCACCGAGCCGCACCGGCACGAGGACCGTCCCCAAACCCGGTGATACGTAGAGGTGGGGCTCGCGATCGCGGTACCAACCCTGGACGTACCGTCCGCTACCGCGGGGTCGCACCGGCGCGATTCCAAGGACCTGCACCTGTCCGCCGTGCGTGTGACCGGCCAGCATCAGGCCTGGGTTCCACGTGGTGGAGTCGAGGTGGTCACGAAACTCCGGACAGTGCTGCAACAGCAAATGGTTGATTGGTGCCGCATGATCGCGGACCGCCAACTCGTAATCGGCCTCGCCGCCGATGTAGTCGTCGAGCCCGGTAATGAGCAGTGAGCGCCCCTGATGTTTGTGCTCAACGGACTCGTTGACGAGCAACCGCGTTTGGCAGGCGGCGTAGATCGATTCCAGCGGTTCGATGTCGTCACCGAATATCCACCGCTCCCAGTTCCCGAGAATCGCGTACTTGTGCGGGCTTTCGAGCCAATCGAGAAAGGCACCCAGCACACCCAACCGCTTCTGTTGATCGATCGAGTCACCGGTCAGCACCACGACATCCGCATCGAGTGCGTTGACCTCGGCCGCGATCCGCTCCTGGTACTCGCCGAGCCCCCGCAGGTGGAGGTCGGTCAGCTGAACGATTCGCAGCGGGGTCCCGGGCCGTTTCCCGGGGGTTGTGACCTGATATCGAGTGATCGTCAAGCGGCGTGGCCCCAGCACCAGGCCCTCCACGCCGAGCACGGACCCGACTCCGGCTATCGAAAGCGCGGTCAGAAACCGGCGACGGGTCATCGCCGTCGAGAGCTTGTCGTCACCTTTCAAGGATCAGGTCAGGGGGAGTTCGGGCGGCTGGCCCGTTCGACCAGTTCGACGAGATCCATCGTCTCATCGACGGCCGCGTCCAGCATCATCTTGCACTCGGGGCAACCCGTGATCAGTACTTCGGCCCCTGAATCCACGATCTCGCGCTTGCGTTCCTGATCGACACGGAATTCGACGTCCTGCTCGCGAACGAAACCGGCGCTGCCACCGCCGCAACAGAATGATCGCTCCCTGCTCCGCGGCAACTCTGCGATCTCGAACCCAGCTTCGCGGATCACGTCGCGTGGCTCGTCGTAGCTGTCTTCGTAACGACCCAGGTAGCAGGGATCGTGATAGGTCAGCTTGCGTCCGTTCATGGTCTTCGATTCGAGATTGATCTTGCCGTCACGGATCAACTCCAGCAGCAGCTCGGAGTGGTGAATCGTCTCTACCGAGAGGTCACTGGTTACGGTGGGATACTCGCGTCTGAACGTATGCAGACAGTGCGGACATGGTGCCACGATCTTGCCGACCGCCTGGTTTGTAAAACGTTCGATGTTCTCGGCCGCCAGGGTTTGGAATTGCAGTTCCTCCCCCTGCCGTCTCGAGTGGTGCCCACTGCACGACTCCTCCTCTAATACGCCATAGCTGACCCCGGCCTGATCGAGCACCTTGATCATCGCCATCAAGCTCGTGCGAGCATCCTGGTTGTAGGCCCAGGTGCATCCCATCCAAAGCAGGTACTCGGTCTCGCCCTTGCGATAGAGCGGTATGCCGAGCTCTTCGATGAGCGTTCGCCGCACGCTCGCCGGTTCGGAGAACGGATTGCCGTGACGCTCGATGGTCTCTAGAAAATCACCGGCTACCATATCCCGACCCGAGACCAGCGCCTGGGCGCGTTTCGCGCCGATCAACACATCGAGATGCTCGATTCCGGTCGGACAAACGTTCTCGCAGGCCCCGCAGCTCGTGCATTGGCCCAGCGCGGTCGCGCTGATGACGTTACCGATGACCTCGCCCTCCTGCCCGATCATGGCGCGACCATCCAGTATGAATTGCATTGGATTGAGCTCCTGACCCGAGATCGCTGCCGGACATTGCTCCGTGCATCGCTTGCACTCGACACAAGTGACGAAGTCCATGCGCATCTTCCACGGCACATCGTCGATCGACTCGAGCCCCAGCGTTACCTCGTCCTCGCTCTCCGCCAGCGCGTCGAGGTCCAGATTGAGGGGCAGATAATCTCCGAGCCGGTCACGGCGGAAGAAGACGTTGATCGGCGCCATCAGGATGTGGAGGTGCTTCGACCGTGTTATCAGCGGCGGGAAGGCCAGTACGACGACCGCATGAACCCACCAGTTTGGTTTCTCCAGCCCGGTCGCGTCGGTGAGGCCATACAGATAGGTCACCATGAGGATCAGAATCATGATCGCCACCAGACCCGAGCTCCACGACTTGGGATCGGGCGAGAGAGCCGGCATGAAGAAACGGCGGATGAAAAGCCCGGTGATGCCGATAATGACGAGCACTGCCACGGCGGCCAAAAAGAGCTTGACCGCCCCTTCCGCGCTGCCAAACAGGGATGCCAGCAGCGGCACCTGAAAGGGTTCGAGGAAGTGATCGGTGGTCTCGAGCGCGAACAGTACAAAGCCAAAAAACACCAGCGCGTGCAGCGTGCCGACTATCGGCCGCCCTTTGATCACTCTCCACTGCAAGAAAACCTCTTTGATCACCCGGGCCATCCGCTTGCCCAGCTGATTCGTCCTCGAGCGGTCGGAATGACCGGCGAGGATGAAGCGGAACTTCGGGGCCAGCTCGTTGAGCGTCAGCGCGAGAGAAACGGCGAGCAAGACCCCGAGTAGAGCTTTCTCCCAGCCCCCAAAGGTCATCGTTGTACTCCTCCGTGACGGACTCGCGCGTGCGGATCGGCCATGGGGACGGACAGTAGCCAGGGGGTCGGACATCGGCAAACGGTCCCGGCGTGCGGGCCGCTACCCGGTATCGAGTCGAGCGGAATAAACGTCCACCGGCCGTCGTCTCTTTTATCGGATGCCAGGGGGCGTCACGTCCATAGCCTGGCCCGATTCCCGGGAGCCCCCCTTCCGGGGATCACAAGCGGTTTCTGTTTGACCCGGCAGAAGCCGCATTTGGCGGCCCGCCGATATATGGCGGGCCGCCTATCTTTTTGCCCCCCCCGTGACCCGCCGGGTATCGTTCCCCGAACCCAAGTAAACGGAGGGCCATAGTTGTACCGGGACGCACTGGTGCTCGACGGGCACATCGACACGCCGCTCAGAATCGCAAACGATGGAATCGATTTCGGTGCTCGAGGGACGTCCAATCACGTCGATCTGCCACGCATGGTCGATGGTGGGTTGGACGCGGTCTTCATGGCCGCGTGGGTCGACCCCGCTGTAGGACCCGATCGCGCCTTTGGGCGGGCTCGAGACCTGCTGTCGTTGGTCCAGGAGACAGCTGCTGCACACGCCGGGCGGCTGGTCTTCGCCACCACCGCAACCGACGTCGTCGCCGCTGCCGCCAATGAACGGATCGCCCTTCTGGCCGGCGTCGAAAACGGCGACGCACTCGAAGAAAGCGTAGCCAACGTCGAACGGCTGTACGACCACGGCGCCCGCTACCTTACGCTGACCTGGATGCACACCAACGCCTTGGGCGATGCCGCCGGAGACGAGCCGGCTCACGGTGGTCTATCCCCGTTTGGAGAGAGCGTCGTCGATGCGATGAACGACATCGGAATGGTGATCGATCTATCTCACGCGGCGCCAACCACGTTCCGGGACGTCATCGATCGGACGAACCATCCGATCGTGGTGAGCCACTCCGCCACCGAAGCGCATGGGCCCCATCCGCGTAACGTTTCCGATGATCAGCTGCGCGCGATAGCCGATAACGGTGGCCTCATCGGGATCAACTTCTTCTCCGACTACCTCGCACCCGGTACCGCCGATCCCGACTGGACGGTGATCGTCGACCACATCGAGCGGGTCATTGAAGTAGCCGGGGTCGAGCACGTCGCGCTCGGCTCGGACATGGATGGTGTCCCAAGGTTGCCGGCCGGGTTCCACGGAGTCGAGGATCTTCCGCTCATCGCGGCCGAGCTCGAGCGTCGAGGTCAGACCGGTGGGAAACTCCGCAAGATTTTGGGTGGCAATTGGTTACGGGTGCTCGACCAGGTCGTCAAAGGGTGACCCAGTCCGACCCTTTCAATCGCCGCGGTGTAGATTGTAGACAGCCGTGCTGCGCCTCCCGCATCTGAAACTGGATTCGCGTATGATCAAGCGCATCAAGTGGCGCCCACCCAGGTGGGTGCTCGTCGCGTTCCCGATTCTGATCATCGGTGCCATCTCGATCGGTGTGTACTCAGTTATGCTAGAGCGCCGGGTGACATCGAAATGGGAAGGCCGCAAGTGGAACGTCCCGTCGAAAGTATTCTCCGACGCTTTTCTCTTGTTCCCGGGGCAACCGCTGAGTGACGAGGACTTCGAGGCGCGCCTCAAGCGGTTGGGGTACCTCGAGCAGGCGGGTGAGATCGACGAGCCGGGCGAATACGCCCGCAACGATGGCGAGTGGCTCGTCTACCTGCACGCTTTTGACTATCCGGATGGTACCAATCCGGCGTATCCGATTCGCATCCTCACTCGGCGTCAGGTCGTTCGCAGCATAACCAACGCACGCACTGGCGATGAGCTGAGCAACGCAGCCCTCCAGCCGGAAGTGATCGGCGTCATCTTCGATCAGCAGATGGAGGACCGCACGCCGATCGATCTAGAGGAGATCCCGGCCTACGCCGTTCAAGCGATCCTGGCGGTCGAGGATGCGCGCTACCACAGCCACCCCGGCCTCGACCCGATACGAATGGCCGGCGCTTCGCTGGTCAATCTCCGCGCTCGACGCACCATGCAGGGTGGATCGACGATCACCCAACAGCTCGTCAAGAACTACTACCTGACCTCCGAGCGGACGTACCGTCGCAAGCTGATGGAGGCGGTGATGGCGTTGATCCTCGAAGCCAAGTACTCGAAGCACGAGATCCTCGAAGCGTACCTAAACGAGATCTACCTCGGTCAGCGCGGGGCCTCCTCGATCATGGGGATCGAGCAGGCGGCGCGCTACTACTTCGGCAAGTCGGTGCGCGAGGTCGATCTTCCGCAGGCCGCCATGCTGGCCGGGCTGATTCGCGATCCAGGCAGGTACAACCCACATCGACATCCCGAGCGGGCGAAGGAGCGGCGCGATCTGGTACTGACCTTGATGCACGATCAGAACCGATTGACCGACGATCAGTTTGCGCGCGCGAAAGCCGAACCGCTCAACGTTCGGGGCGAGGACAGACGTTTCAACGACGCTCCCTATTTCGTCGACTTCGTGCTCAGCGAGTTAGCCAGTCGGTACCCACGAGAGCTGCTCCAGACCGAAGGACTCAGGATTTTCACGACCCTCGACATGGGGGCCCAGATCGCCGCCGAGCGGGCCTTGGTGGAAGGGCTCGAACAGCTCGAGACGGACTACCCTCGACTCGCGAAGCGCGCCGGTGAGCTTGAGGGCGCGTTGGTCGTCGTCGACCCACGCACAGGTTTTGTGCGCGCTATGGTCGGCGGGCGAGATTACCAGGCGTCCCAGTTCAACCGTGCCGAGCAAGCCAAGCGGCAACCCGGCTCGACGTTCAAGCCGTTCGTCTACCTCACCGCGTTCCTTGAGCCCGATCGCTGGAGCCCAGCGACAACGATTGACGACAGCCCCTTCGAAGTCGTTTCCGGCGGCGAGGTGTGGTCGCCAAACAACTACGACAACGAGACGCATGGTCCGGTTTCGTTGCGCGTGGCACTCACCAAATCGATGAACATCGCGACCAGCCGATTGGCACTCGATGTGGGGCTGAACCGGGTCACGCGAACCGCCCGCGAAGCCGGCATCGGAAGCCGATTGCAGGCGGTTCCGTCGATCGCGCTGGGCGCTTTCGAGGTGACACCGCTGGAGCTCGCATCGGCGTACTCGACGCTCGCCAACGGGGGCATCCGAACCGAGCCGCTCTCGATTCTCGCAGCAGTCGACAACCGCGGTCGGGTGTTGCAACACCGTGAGGTCAACATGGACCGCGTGGCGCCAGCCGACGCAGTATACCTCGTCAACAACATGCTCCAGGATGTGTTCGACTCCGGCACCGCCCAGCGCGCCCGTGCGCTCGGCTATTCTGGTCGAGCGGCGGGCAAGACCGGAACGACGAACTCGACTCGCGACGCCTGGTTCGTGGGGTACACACCGGAGACGGTAGCGCTGGTCTGGGTCGGATACGATGACAACCAGCCGATCGGGTTGTATGGTGGCCGGGCGGCGCTGCCCATCTGGGTCGACTTTATGAAGCGATCGGGGATCGGCGATCGGAGCCCAGCGTTTCCGGCACCCAGGAACATCGTGATCGTCGAGGTCGATGCGGAAACTGGAGAGTTGGCGACCCCAGGTTGCCAGGAAACGCGTTACGAAGTTTTTGTCGAAGGCACTGAACCGCAGTACCGATGTCATCTGCACGGGGATCAAGACGACGGATGGTGGATCTTCTAAGCCCGCGCTCAGGGTGGTTTCTCGGGCTCATGGTGATCGTCATGGCCAACTGCGCTCATCGCGGTGGCGATCGCACGGCTACCCCTGACAGCGAGTCGCCAGCCGCGAGCGCCGCCACCCAACCGGCGATCGACGAGTCCGAGCCTCGGGAGATCTCGATTGATCGCGCCAACGCGATCGATCCCGGTGCAGACACGATGGCTCGCGACGCTAGCCAACGCGTCGTCGAGGAGGGCAAGGGGTTTCTCATCGCCGGACGGCCGAGCGACGCGGCCAGTCGATTTGAACGCGCCACCCGTATCGATCCGACCAACGGTTTCGCATACTACTATCTCGGCCGGGCGCGGATAGAAGCGGGTGACCGTCGCGGGGCGATCGGCGTGCTGGAGAAAGCCGAGTCACTGCTCGGACCGTACCCCGAGTGGCGCGATCGAGCCGCATCACTCGCCGAGTCGTTGCGCGGCGGATAAATGCAGGACCGAGTAATCGACTGGGGCCGCGCCCGTGAACGGATGGTGCGACGACAGGTCGCCGCTCGCGGTGTGCGCGACCCGGCCACGCTGGGTGCTATGTGGGTCGTGCCGCGTCACGAGTTTGTCTTGCCGGAGTATCTCGACCTTGCCTACGAGGACCGGCCCCTGCCAATCGGGTTCGACCAGACGATCAGCCAACCCTACATCGTGGCTTACATGACTCAATCAGCCGAGCTGGGTCCCGATGATCGCGTGCTCGAGGTCGGGGCGGGCTCGGGGTACCAGAGCGCCGTTTTGGCCGAGATCGCGGCGGATGTCTTCTCGATCGAGATCGTCCCTCAGTTGGCGGTTCGTGCCGGGCGCACGCTGCACCGACTCGGGTACCGCAACGTGCACGTGATCGCCGGCGACGGCCACGCGGGGTGGGCGCGCGCTGCACCCTTTGACGCGATCGTCGTCGCCGCTGCTCCAACGTCGATACCGGACGCACTGCTCGAGCAACTGGCCGAGGGTGGCCGCCTGGTGGCGCCCGTCGGAACCGGCGCTGACCAGACGATCTTCCGCTTTCGCCGTACGCCAGAGGGGATCGTGTCCGAGGAGCTGATTGCGGTGCGGTTTGTGCCAATGACGGGCGACGCTTGATGACGCCGGGGCGGCGCTGGCTCGGCGTAGGGATCGCCATCGCCGTCGCCGCAATCGTTCTCGCGCTATTCCTCGGTCGACCCGATCCACGTGTCCTGCCAGTCGATGCGACTTCCCACTTCACTCCCGATTTTGGGGAGACCTCGAGTCTCTACGGCGGCGTAAAGTACGCGTTCTGGGCGACTGCGACGCTGCTACGCTGGGGAACGTTGATCGGTCTGGTCGTGCTCGGAGGCGGACACGTACTGACCACGATTTTGGGGCGCGTTTCCAATCGATCATTGATCATCGCGTTCGGCACGATGGCGATTTTGCTGGTGGTCTTGGCGTTGGTCACGCTGCCGCTCTCGTACGCCAGTGGGTACCGCATCGAGCACGCGTTTGGTCTGTCGACACAGACGCGCTGGGCGTGGCTGCTCGACTACGCCAAGGTGCGCGGCTTCTGGATCCTCGTCTACAGCGCTGCGGCGGCCGGGTTCTTGGGTGCGATCGGGCGTTGGCCGCGACACGGATGGGTCGTGGCTGCAGGCGTCGGAATCGTCGTCGCCGTGCTCGGGACGATCGCTGCGCCACGCGTCATCGATCCGCTGTTTCACGACTTCACGCCCCTCGCGGACCGCGAGCTGGAGAGCGAGATCGTCGAGCTGGGTGACAATGCGGGGATCGATATCCAGCGCGTCCAAGTTATGGACGCCAGCCGGCGGACGCGTCGGCTCAACGCTTATGTGACCGGGATCGGTGCTACTCGCCAGGTTGTCCTCTATGACAACTTGGTGGCTAACGCACCGCGTGAGGAGCTTCTGCTGGTCGTCGCTCACGAGATCGGTCACCAGCGAGAGCGCCACGTGACGCGCGGCTTGATGTCGACGTTACCCGGGATCGTTTTCGGGGCTTGGGCGTTGTCGGCGCTGGCCGGATGGCGGGCGCGGCGAGATCACACGTTGACCGGCCCAGCCGACCCGGCCGGGCTACCGCTGCTCTGGCTCGCCGTCTCTGTGGTGCTTTTTCTATCAAGCCCTATTTCAGCGACGATCTCGCGCCGGATGGAAGCCCAGGCAGACTGGATCTCGCTCGAGTTGACTCGCGACCCCGACACGTTCGTGGCTGCCGAGAGGCGGCTCGCAGAGACGAACCTGTCGTGGATCACGCCCCCGGAACCGGTTGTTCGTTGGTTTTACAGCCACCCGCCGGTGCTCAATCGGATCGGAATGGCCGAGTACTGGCGGGCAGTTCACGCAGATCTCGCCCCGTCATCTCAGCCGGCTGACTGATCTCCTGCAACGCCAACAGCGTGGGCACCGCATCGCAGAGCGCGCCACCTTCCCGCAGCTGGCCACGAAACTCCCGCGAGACGAGCAAGCACGGAACCGGATTGGTCGTGTGCGCGGTGTGCGGGGTACCGTCGTCCTGAACCATCGTCTCGGCGTTGCCGTGATCGGCCAGAACGAGCAGCGCGCCATCGGGCTCGACATCTAGGAATACGTCAACGACCTTGCCCAAACACCCATCGATCGTCTCGACCGCACGGATCGCCGCCGGCAGATCCCCAGTGTGTCCCACCATGTCCGGATTCGCGAAGTTGCACACAAAAACGTCAAACCGCTGCGATCGAATCGCATCCGACAAGCGATCGCGAACCTCCAGCGCCGACATCTCGGGCTGCAAGTCGTAAGTCGCCACCTTGGGTGACGGCACGAGGATGCGCTCTTCCTTCGCATATGGCTCTTCTCGACCACCGTTGAAAAAGTACGTCACGTGGGCGTACTTCTCGGTTTCGGCGATCCGCAAGTTCGAGCAGTCGTTCGCCTCCCAAATCTCTCCCGCAACGTGATCGAGCGTTCGCGTCGCAAAGGCGACCGGCAAATCGAACTTCTTGTCGTATTCGGTCATCGTAGCGAAGTACAACGATTCGATGCGATCGCGCTCAAAGCCATCGAAGTCCAACTCGGTGAAAGCTCGGGTGAGCTGGCGCGCGCGATCGGCCCGGAAATTGAAAAACAGGATCGCGTCACCGGCCTCCACCCGAGGGGTGTCCTGAACGATGATCGGCTTGATGAACTCATCGGTCACGTGGTTGTCATAGCTCTTCTTGATCGCCTTGATGGGATTGCGAGTGGAGCTTCCAGACTGCCCGCTGGTGAGTGCTTCATAAGCGATCCGGGTACGGTCCCAACGACGGTCGCGATCCATGGCGTAGTATCGGCCCACGATCGTCGCCAGCTCACCAACCTCCTTCTCATTCATCACGTTTCGAAGATCTTCGAGGCACCCCAGGCCCGAGGTTGGCGATGTGTCG
>JBFGIA010000071.1:0-12371 GCA_041577935.1 Gemmatimonadota bacterium
AGTGTGAGGTTCGGTCCCAACCCCATCCGGAAGTCGAGGCCGGCTCGAGCGTCTCCATCGGTAGTATCGCCAAACGGGTCGTCGGCATCGATCAGATCCTCGGATGTCATCGTGGTCGCCCCGGCCACGTAAGGGATCAACTCGATGCGTCTACTTGAAGGCAAGCTGTTTAGACCGACCAGATCACCGAACCGCGAGGCCCAACCCGTTTCGTCCCGGGGAACGACGATCCAAAACGAATCCTCGTTGATCGCCGGAACGTACCGATTGATGTTCACTCCCCACACCAGCTCCTGGCTGCGGCTGAAGCGAAGCTGCGAGAACGGAATTCGCATCTCGGCGGTCCAGCCGCTGTCGGTCACATGGGAGCGGGCGGTCCAAACCGGATCAAAGGTGAAATCGCGCTCGAACTCGTGATCTGCGGGATGGAAGTAGTCGACCCGCACGCCCGCTGCGGTGACCGCAAAACTGTAGGCGGTGCGTCGATCGAGAAACGTGTCGAGCGAGACGATCAGCCGCTCAGCCTGCCCAGGATCGTCGCGGCGCGTCATCAGGTTTCCGATCTTAGCTGGGTCATCAGTGTGCATGCGCGCCCCGACGTAGAGCGCTTGATCGTCGTAGAGAAAGGCGACCTCCGTGTCGAGACTGGCCGGCTCCCCCTGGTCGGGCTCCTTCTGAACGAAACTTGTGACCCACCGCGCGCTGTCCCACACGGACTCATCCAAGTGGCCATCGATCGACGGCGATCCGCCCGATACCCGTGCCACCTCGATGCGTTTGCGCTGTGTGCTATCCTGCGGGATATCCTCGGACCCGCCTGGACTGCTCTGAGCAAACGCGCCCACCGGCCACAACAAGACGAGAACGATGGCCGTGCGGAAGATCATAGATCCACCACGTCCGCCATTAATGACCCTCCTGCTTAGCCTGTTCGATCATATCCGCCAGCCGATCCAGCTCCTCTTTCGAGGGCTTAGATGGCGCGGAGTCGAGAAGGGTTGCAAAAGCCTCCCCGAGCGAGTTGTCGAAAAACGTCCTCAAGAGCCGGTCAACCGCCAAGCGACGGGCCGCCTCGACAGGCACGGTCGCCTGGTACACATAACGCGGCCCGTCCCGGCGGTGTTCAACGTGGCCCTTGTCCTCCAACACGCGCAGCATCGCTCGAACAGCGCTGTAGCTGGGCGGCCGGGGCAGCCTCGCCTGGACGTCGGCCGCGCTCGCCGAGCCGAGCTGGTAGACGATATCCATGATCTGGCGTTCACGACGGCTGAGCTCGCCGTGGGTGGTCTCGAGCATCGCTGGACTCCCGGAATCAGGCTTGCGGGTGAGCGATCGTGCAGTAGATGCTGTTTTTTTAGCACGTCCCTTTCCGGTTGTCAAGCATTAGCTTCGGCGCATCATGGTCTATTTTCTGATCCCGGCGCACGAGGAGGAGGAGACGATCGGTCTTCTCCTCTACAAACTCCGTTCCGTGATGGAGGATGTTCGGCGCGACTACCTGGCGATCGTTCTCGATGACGGCTCGCAGGACGCCACCGCCCGGGTCGCAGAGCAGTATCGGAAGTTCCTGCCGGTCAGAGTTCTGAAACATGCCAAGAACAGCGGATTTGGACCCGCGCTCGATCGGTTGGTCCGCGAATCGTGCCGCCTTTCGCGCTACCCGCAACGCGATATCGCGATCACAATCGAGGCCGACTTCTCGTGGTCACCGGATCCAGTACCGGCGATGGTCCGTGAGATCGAGGCTGGTGCCGATATCGTTATCGGTGCGCGTGCAAGAGCTGATCGACCTGTTGAGTCGATGCCGTTCTCCCACCGCGCTGCGGGGCGCGTCGTGTCGACAATCCTCAAGGCTGTCATGCCACTCCAAGGAGTAACTGATTACACGTCGACGTTCCGCGCCTACCGCATCAGCACGCTCAAGCAAGCCCTTGCGGTCAACCAGGAGAATCTCATCTCGTCCCGCGACAACGCTGCCAACGTCGAACTTCTCCTGCGCTTGGGGCGACTGCACCCATCGATTGCCGAGGTCCCGGCGCCGTCTCGCTGCGACATCCGAAACCGAGAATCGCGCTACAGTTGGCAAAGCGCAGTCAAAAGCCAGCTCGGTCTGACCGGCAGGGTCGACCGGGCGCCTGCTGCCCGGAGCTAACCGCAGGGAACAAACGGGCTCTGTGCCCCGTATAATCGATGCCTATGAAACGATTCCTCAGCAACCTCGGTGTGCTCGCGTTGATGCTTGTTCCGACTCCCGCTCACGCGCAAATCAGCCAAGCCGACACCGCGCTGGCGTTCAGCCCGGGTGAGGAGCTCACCTTCCAGGTCGCATACGGGATCGTACCGGCTGGCTCGTGGCGGCTCCGCGTCGAGGGGTTGGGCGAGTTCGAGGGTCGTGCTGCATACCACTTCGTGTCCAAGGTCGAGAGCAACGAGAGTGTGTCCGTCATCTACCAGCTCGATTCGACCGAGGAAGCTTGGTTCGACGCCACCGAGTTCTACTCTCTCAAGTACACCCGTCGATCGATCGAAAACGACAAGCCCCGCAATCGCGATTACCAATTCGATCAGGAGCAGAACCTGCGGATCACTGCCAATGGAGACGCAAAACCGGCGAGTCCGCGGGCGGTCGATCAGCTCTCGATTATGTACTTCATTCGGCTTCTGCCTTTTGAGCCTGGCGCCAAATTCGCGCTTCGGAATCTGGCCGATCCGGAGGACAACCCACTGGGGATTCAGGTTCTCAAGAAGGAACGGGTCAAGGTGCCCGCCGGCACATTCGAGACCTACGTCTTGAAGCTCGATTTTAAGACCAACCACGGTGTATTCAAAAAGGGCGGCGAGAACCTACTCTGGATCACCGCTGACGATCGGCACATGCCGATCAAGTTGTCGAGCAAGATCGGCCTCGGGAAATTCCGCGCCGAATTAGTCGAGTTCTCGGCCGGAAAGACGATCGCCTCAGCCGATTGACCTACTTCAGGCGTTAACGTTGACGCCTCCCGAAACGCGTTCCTAGCTTCGCCTCCAGGTGATGTTCGCACACTCGAGACAAATCCGATCGCTCTGGGCGGTGCTCGGGCTATCGCTGTTGACGCTTGTCGCGAGTCGGCCCGGCCCGGCAATCGAGTCTACGGTCCAGTTCGGCTCTTCGGATACGCTGCCTTCGTGGCTGGCCACCGTGGCCAACGGGGTGCTCTCGCGAGCGCACTGGGGTGTGGCCGTGTACGACACCGAAGCCGAGCAGTGGATCGCGCTTCACAACGCGGATCGCTTCTTTGTTCCGGCATCCAACCTCAAGTTGGTCGTAAGTGCGGTCGCGCTCGAGCGTTTGGGGCCCGAGTTCACCTACAACACGACTGTCTACGCCACACAGCCAGTCGACTCCGATGGGACACTAAACGGAGACCTCGTGCTCTATGGTCGCGGCGACCCGAACTTGTCCGGACGCTACGCTCCGTCGATGACCTCGATCCTCGAGTGGCTCGCCGACTCCCTGGTCGCGCTTGGCTTGAAACGTGTCACCGGAGATTTGATCGCCGACGAATCGCATTGGGACGATCAGTATCAGCATCGAGACTGGTCGGGTTTCGATCAGATGTGGTGGTACGCAGCACCTGTGGGAGCGCTAGGATTCAACGACAACAGTGTCGACGTTTCCATCCGACCGGGGCCCCGAGCCGGCGCGCCGCCGTCGATCGAGACTCTGCCACGATCGCCCTTTTACAGCTTGGAAAATCGCGCGGAAACCGGACCCAAGGGCGTTGAATCCACATTCGACATGAAGCGCGAACCGGGAACCAACCGGATCACGGCGTTTGGGGTGTTACCACTCGATGAGCAACCGGAAACGGCGTATGTCGCGGTGGTGGATGCGGCCGCTTACACGGCTACGATTTTTCAAAGTGTGCTCGTCGGGCGCGGCATCGAAATGGGCGGTCGTGTCCGAACGGTGTCGGATTCACTCGACTCGCCACTAGGATCCGGCAACGCGGTCGCGCTCGCCAACCATCGATCGGTACCGCTGGCGAAAGTGCTCGAATCGATCAACGGCCGGAGCCAGAATTGGCACGCCGAGCAGCTGCTCAAGACGCTGGGACGGGAGGTCGCTGGCGCCGGGACTTGGGACGCCGGGCTAAAGGTCGAGCTCGAAACGCTGGCTCAACTGGGGATGGATACAACCGCGTTTCTGTTGCGGGACGCCTCGGGGCTCTCGCCGGCCAACTTGACGACGCCACGAGCGCTGGCCCAGCTGCTGACCACGATGCGCTCACGCCCCCATGGCGACATGTTCGCGCAAACGCTGTCCGTCGCTGGTCAGAGTGGTTCGCTAAAGGGGCGCTTTCGGGGCAGTGCCGCTCAGGGGCGAGTGCGTGCCAAGACCGGCTTCATCGCCAACGTCTACGCGCTGTCCGGTTATATGACCACGGTTTCTGGCCGCGAATACGCTTTCAGCCTGTTCGTCAACGGTGCCGGTTCACGGGCCAATCCAGCTATCGATCGACTGGTGGAGGGGTTTGTCCTAGGTTGGGCGCCATAACCGTTGGCTGACCGTCCAACGCACACTCCACCCGAATACGATCGCTGGCATCAGGATTCGCACACGATTGTCGCTTGGCGACCGACAGTCGACGCTGTTCGCGCCGCCATCGATCAATCCGGATCGCTGTGCGAATGGGCCACCAATCGATCGCGACAAAGGATAGACACCGGCCGCGGTTCAGTGTATCGGGTCCGACTGGGAGAACACGACGCTGCGGTGCGCCACTTTCGACGCGGTGGTTGGATGGCACCCCTGCTCGGAGATCGCTATCTCGACTCGCCCCCGCGACCGTTTCTGGAGCTCGCGGTCAGCGATCGACTCCGTCGCGCCGGCGTTACTACACCCCGTGTACTGTGCGCTGTCGTCACGCCGGCGCGTCCGGGCTACCGTGCCGACCTGGCGACCGAGTGGCTCGAGCCAGGACACGACCTCGAAGCGCTGTTGGCGCCAAATCGGTACCCAGTGGACGTCCGCATCGCGGCCATGCGCGCAGCTGGCGCGTTGGTGGGCCGCGCGCACCGATGCGGGCTCGACCACGCCGACCTGAATATCGGTAATGTCTTTGTGCAGCCGTTGCCCGAGGGTCAGTGGCAGGCGGCTCTGCTCGATCTCGATCGGGCCCGCATCGCCGAGCCGGATGGACAACGCGCAACAGCCAACCTGGAACGCTTTCAACGCTCGCTCGAGAAGGTCCGACGGGCGGGGCGGGTTAGTTGGAGCAGCGTCGAGCTCGACGCCTTCAGACAAGCCTACGACGAAATGTCGGGCACGTAGCTCGCTCCTGGCGGCGATGGACCTCCGGCAGCCGTCTCGGGCTCGGCAAACGGCCCACCCCCCGTCTGGCGTTCGATCCACGCCATCCCAACCAGCAACGCCAAGCTCCCGGCGAGCAGGGCCAGCACGATCGCCGATACGACCCACGGGACGGCCCACTGAGACGGCGAGATATCGTCAGTCGGGAGCCGAATCAGCAGCAATGAGACCGCATTGAAGAGGCCGTGCACGGCGACCGATGCCCACAGCGAACCGGTGGTTAGCACGAGCCACGCGAGCACCAGACCGAGAAAGAACGTCGGCAACAGCTGCCACGGGTTGTAGATATGAAACACGGCGAAGAAGATCGCTGTCCACGTGCTCGCCGAGCGGGGTCCACGGGTCCGACTGAGGCCTTGTAGCACCGCGCCGCGAAAGAGCCCCTCTTCGAGCAGCGGCGCCAAGATGACCGCTAGAATGATCGCCTCGGGGCTCCCGGTATCGAGCAGACCGCGGAGGAACTCGGCGTACGCCTCCGGCACCGGAGCCAGCCGCTGAATGACGACGTACAGCTCGCTGAAGACCGTCACGGACCCAACCAGAACCAGAATGAGCGGGGGGATCGAGCGCCGCTCCAGCCGTTTCAGGGCCAGAGACTTCTGCCAACCCTGATCACCTCTCCAAACCACGAAGGCGATCGCGGCCGCGAAAGCGATCTCGGTTGGAAGCGCGAGGCGTACGATTTCCGGCCAGTCGGGAAAGAGCCACTCGGTGAGCGCCAACAACCAATAGCCGATCACTAGCGTAGCGGCGAGGACGACGACCGCATGGCCCAACGTGAGACCGCGGCGGGAATTCAGGACGCCTCGATGCTGAAGAAGATCTCCCGACCCTGACGTTCTACACTTAGATTGATCTCGCCGTTTTCCGTCCACGACGCATCCATTTGTTGCTGCGCGCGTACGACATCCGTTCCGACCTCTCGGCCCTCGATCGTGCGCACGACATCCCCCTGCTGCACACCAACCCGACCCGCCGGCGAAGCGGCATCGACGTAGGCGATGAAGATCCGACCGTCATGCGAGGCGCCGAGATCGAGGCCGTAATCGGTGCCCGTGACGCGCTCGCGCTCGGCTGCCGGTTGAGCCGACGGGGTGCTGGCTTGGCGGGCATAGGCGTCACGCACACGAAAGATCTCGCTCCCCCGGGGGTTGTCGGCGAGCCATTCAGCCAACGGGCGCCGACGTGACAGGCGGTGGCGGGGCTCCAGCTCGTCGATGACGTAGCTGTGGTTGGGATTATAGGCCTGCCAGATCTCGTCCGAGGTCGCGGCCAACAGCCGCTCACGACCCCATAAATCCTCGATCGCTCGATATGTGAGCCAGTTGACCATCGCCTCGGCTTCGAAGTTGCCTGGCGTCATGAATGGGTGCTCATAAGCCGAGTCAAGTGGACTAGAAGGTTGAAAATCAGGGGGGTCGACGATGTAGTGTGTGATCTGGTGAGCCAACAGCAATATGCGGACGTCGTCGTCTTCGGGCACCGGCACCGCGCGCCCGCCGGCTCGGACCGCCTCGAGCGCGATCACCAGCGGCCGCTCGATCGAAACGACCGGCCAGTGACGAACCAGGTAGACCTCGATGTCCTGGTAAGGCCAACGAAGCCCTGCGAAGTCGGTTACCCGCTGAAGAAACAGCAACCCGTCGCGGTCCCACCACTCGACGAGCTCGTCGGCGTTATCACGGACCCACTCCACGTCTTCGGTCAGCGCCTGCGGATCGCCACCGTAACGGTCGGGATACACCATTGGCAGGAGCTCGGCGCCGCCCACATGAAACCGAACCGCCGGGACTCGGTCCGCCGATTGACCGTGGACCGGTGTCGCATCAAGACCCACCACCAGGATCGCCAGCACCCAGAGCAGGACGATTCTGGGCGCCGCATGATGGAGATATTGGGGGCTGCTATATTCGCCGCTGTCTGCTTTCACTCTCAGATCCTCAATTCAACCCAGAAAACTCGTCGCAAACTATGCCCGCGCAAGAAAAGGACGTAATCCGAGCCATCCGCCGTATCCGTGACCCGGATAGCGATAAGGATCTCATCTCGCTGGGCCGGATCAAGGAACTGAAGATCAACGATGGCAGCGTGGCATTCAAGGTGCTTGTCGATCCCGCTCAGCCGCTCTCGGAGACGGTCATCAAGGAGCTCAAGGGACAGATCGGCGATCTCGACGGTGTCGAGGATGTGGCGATCAGCCTCCAGGAGCAGCCAGGAACCGCCACTGGACCGGCACGACGACCATCGCCACAGCAACCGATCGAGGGTGTGCGTCATGTGTTGGCGGTGGCCAGCGGAAAGGGCGGGGTCGGAAAATCGACCGTGGCGGTCAACCTGGCATTGGCAATCGCCGCCGAGGGACACCGAGTGGGTTTGCTCGACGCTGACATCTACGGCCCCTCGATCCCCACCATGATGGGGCTCAAGGGCGCTCAACCGAGCACCGTCGGCAAGCGCATCCAACCGTTGACTCGACATGGGATCGCGCTCATGTCGCTCGGGTTCTTAGTCGAGGGTGAGGACACGCCGTTGGTGTGGCGGGGACCGATGGTCCACTCCGCCGTTACTCAGTTCTTGCGTGAAGTCGCTTGGGGAGAGCTCGATTATCTGGTCGTTGACTTGCCGCCCGGGACCGGCGATGCACATCTGACGCTGACTCAATCCGTGCCGTTGGACGGAGCGGTGATCGTCACCACTCCTCAGGACATCGCATTGATCGACGCCAAGAAGGGGCTCAAGATGTTCGACAAGGTCGGTGCTCGCGTGTTGGGCATTGTCGAAAACATGGGCAGCTTCGTCTGCCCGAGCTGCCAGGCCGAGCACTCGATCTTCGGACGCGGTGGCGGGCGCGCAACCGCCGAGCGATTCAACATTCCGTTTCTCGGTACGATCCCGTTACATGAGGATGTCACGCCGACCGGCGACAGCGGCGAGCCCATCGTGCGGGCGCTCCCCGAATCGCCGATCGCCGAGCGGTTCCGAGAAATCGCCAAGCGCATTATCCAGGCGACCGACTAGGTAGCGCAGGCGTGGCGGAAAACCCGAGCCCGCTGTCGGTCCAGCCTTCTGCCACATCAGCCGATGCGACCAGCCATGCCCAGCGGCTGCTCGACAAGCTGTTAGCCGCCGTCGACATCGAACAGCCGGTCGCCATCTACACGCACGATCACCCCGACCCGGACTCGATCGCCAGCGCCTACGCACTGAGCTTCCTACTCAGTCACAAGCTCTCGATCGATCCTATCATCGCGTTTGGCGGAACGATCGGCCGGGCTACTAATCGCGCTATGGTTCACGAACTCGGTGTTCGCCTGTACCCGCTCGCGCAAATCCGGCTCGACGATTACGGTACCCACGCGTTGATCGACACTCAACCCCAGACCGGGAACCACTCTCTACCCAACGATCTTCCAATCTCGATCGCCATTGACCACCACCCGATGCGACCCGAGACAGCGAACGTGACGTTCGCCGATGTGCGCACCGATTACGGCGCCACCTCGACGATCATGTACTACTACTTGGAAGCAGCCGGAATCGACTTATCGACTCGGCTGGCGACAGCCCTGTTGATTGGCATAAAGTCGGATACCCGAGGACTGGAGCGAGAGTCGAGCGAGGCCGACCTCCACGCCTACCTCCAAATCTTCCCCCATGCCGATCTGTCACTGCTGGCGCGGATCGAGAACCCGCTCATACCACGACGCCACTTCGAGGCCTTTCACTCTGCGCTCGAGCGGTCGGTAGTCTACGGACAGGCGGTGATCGCCGATCTTGGTGACGCAGATAACCCCGATCTGTTGGCTGAGCTGGCCGATTTCCTGGCCCCGCTTGAGCAAGCCGAGTACGCGCTCGTCATGGGTCGCCACAAGGGTCGGCTCTACCTCAGTTTACGGAGCCGCGACGAGTCGCTAGATGCGGGTGCACTGATCACAGCTATCGTCGGCGAGCTGGGCACGGCTGGCGGGCATGGGCGAATGGCGGGCGCTCAGATCGACATCGACGAAGACCCGGCGTCGATTCAAGAGATAGTCAAGGGTCGTTTTCTGAGCGAACTCGGGCTAGATCCCTCGAGTGTCGGAAACCCGCTTATTCGTGATGGCGATGAATAGCGTGGCCTTCGAGAACTAACGGAAATTCTCCGTACCCAGCACGTGATAGCGGCCGTCGCGCCATACATACATGGCGCTGGAACGACCCGGGAAAACTAACTCGACAGCTGACGTCGTTATCACCACCGAGCGCTGCGGCCCGACCACGCTATGCCGCCCGGGTTCCAGCACTCGAAGCTCAACCGGTCCCGGAGGCAGGCTGGTAAACAGCGGATGCGGCTCGAACCCGCCCGGCTCAGCGTGGAAGATCACGAACGCCGTTCGATCCGGTCCTTCGACGATTGCGGCCACGTCTTCGCGACCGTCACCGTTGAAATCACCGCGAGCCGTGCGGGCCCGATCGGATGACAACCGAAAGTCGGTGTGAAACGACCGGATGGCGCCGTCGAGCTGAGCGTCTTGCGCGGTGAGGTGCGACCCGGTCGCCATAACAAAACCGGCGACGATCGGCACCAAGCAGATGTGGTGCCTCACGTGAGCCTCCTTTCCGGGGGCAGCCATATTCTACCCCATCCCACGACCGGGGTTCGACGTGAGCCGCTTGGCGACCGCGCCAAAACCCGCTATCTTGTCTGTATGCTTGGGTTTATCCGAGACCGGTTTGGAGCGATCGAGGGCTTTCAGGTGTTCCTGGAGGAGGCTGACGAGGGTGCTTTCGCGGCCACGTCTCCGGCCCTGCCTGGCTTCATCGCGTATGGTCAGTCCGAGGCGAGTGCGATACGCCGGCTAAAGCGGGCGATACGTCGCAACCTCGATGGCGTGGCCAAAGACCACGTCCGAGTATCCGATCACGGTAACGGCCGAGCCAGCCGCCACAAATCTCATCTGTACCTGCAACCACCCCTTACCACGACCACGAAGGTCGTCTTTGCGTCTGCTGCACTGGTTGTCGCGTTGGCTGTCCTAGCTTACGAGCTGAGGCGGCGAGACTAGCCTCCGGGCAGGCAATCCTCCCCACCGGTTGACAATTGTGACTGGGTCGCGCACAGCGGCGAGTGCCATCGCGAAAACTCTGCCAACCGCTCGACGATCGCATCCTCGATCGAAATGGCGGCCCATTTCCCGCGCGGCAGGTTGTTGATCAGGATCGAAAAAGCAAGTAGCTCCCCATCGCTAGTCGTCACATAACCCGATAACGCGGAAACACCGCGCAGCGTGCCGGTCTTGCTGTGCACGTTGCCACGCGCGGCTGCGGAGTCGAGCCTCCGCGGATCTCCGTCTTCGCCAGCTACGGCGAGCGAATCGTAGAATTCGTCGAACAGCGGGTGGGAGCGCATCGCAACCAATAGCTCCGCGGTGTGCCGGGCGGTAAGACGGTTGAGACGGCTCAGACCCGAACCGTCTTCGATCGTCAACCCACCGGTTTCCAAGCCCAGCCCATCGAGCACCTCGTAGACAACCTCGGCTCCACTGGCAAACGATCCGTTTGCCTTGAAAACAGCACCGAGCGTCTTCAAGACTTGCTCGGCGAAGAAATTCTGACTGCGCTTGTTCACGACTCTGATGATGTCGGACATGTGGGGGCTGGTGTGGCTCGCGAGCAAGGTCGCCGACGTCGCTCTCTCCCGTTGCCAGCGGTGAACGACGCGCTCACCACCCTCGATCTCGATTCCGACACGCCTCACCCGATCGGCGAAGACCGACGTGGTGTACAGCGCCGGGTCTTCGACCGAAACCACATACCGGAGAGCGCGGCTCCTGAGCGGAATTCGACCACGGACCACATACTCACCGGTTTCCGGCTCGCGCCGAATCCCGATTGAACGGCCACCCCGGCGCCCAACGGTCATCGCCTGGTTAGAGATCTCCAGCCGATCGGTGTGCGGGTAAAAAGTGAGAGCCGGGGGCGCGCCCACCCACTCGCCAGGGTGGATCTCGATTGTTACCACGTTGTCGTTTGATGACAGCGCGCTAGAACGAGCCCCGTACCAGCGCAGCAGGTTCCTGCTGTCCCACCCCGGCGCGATCCGCGCATCGTCGAAGTATGTCGCGTCGCCCACTACTGCACCGGTAACACGACGGATGCCCATCTGTTTGAGGCGGGCGGAAAACCGATCAAAAACGAAAGTCACGCTATCCCCGTAAAAGCGACCCGAGAGCGTCGGATCCCCACGACCGATAAGGATCAGATCGCCATCGAGCGTCCCGTCGGGATGGATCTCGCCGTCGGCGTAAAGCGATGTCGTATACTGGAAGTTTGGCCCCAACCGGTCGAGCGCAGCGGCGGTAGTGTACAGTTTCATGTTCGAAGCCGGTGTCAGTGGCAGATCAGCATTGTGAAGGTAGAGCGGGTTGCCAAGATCGGCAGCGTACACGGCGACGCCGATCCGCCCGCTTCGGTGACGAATGATCGGGTCCAGGAGCTCGGCAATGGCTGCCGCACCGCCATCCTCCGCGACACCATCGCTCACGAGGCCGCCTTGCGCCTTGGTCACGACCGGGAACGTGGCGACCATGACCGGTACGACGAGCAGCAACATGACGTGGCGTGGCGACTTCAACATGCTTACAGCTCTCTCGCTTCCAGCCGCCGACCGCCGGCTTGCATGGTCGTAAACAACGCAATCGCTGACACTCCACCGACCGCTACCAGACCGCCCGCTATCCCTCCCCACTCACCGGCGCCGACACCCCAGCCCAACCAGGAAGCCCGGAAGGAGTTGTAGACAGGCCACGCCAGGACGATGACCGACGCCAAAACAAGCAATGCGCTCATGACCATAAACAGGAATCCCGCGTAGCCGGCTGTTACCTGTGAGCTGTCGGGGGCATCGAACCGCGGATGGGAGGCTCCAAGCCCAACGGCCATTCCTACGATGGCCGCCGACAAGAACAAAACCGTTGCGACCGAGATCACGCTCAGAAGCACCGTCGTCTGGAGCAACGCGTTAGAAAATACAACTAAT
>JBFGIA010000072.1:0-12137 GCA_041577935.1 Gemmatimonadota bacterium
AAGGAACTCGAGTTGCCCATTGTCGTCGGGAGCGAAGACGAAACGGGGATCGACATCAGCCGCCTCCGGAAACAGACCGGGGCCGTCACGCTCGACACCGGCTACGGGAACACCGGGTCTTGCCAGAGCGCGATCACGTTTATCAACGGTGAGAAGGGGATCCTCCGCTATCGTGGCTACCCGATAGAACAGATCGCGACCACGACGCGGTTCCCGGAGGTGTGCTACCTGCTCATTTACGGCGAGCTCCCCACCCAAGAGCAGTACAAGGAGTTTCGGGAGGGCTTGACCCACCACACGCTGATTCATGAGGACATGAAGAAGTTCTTCGAGGGGTACGCCATTACGGCACATCCAATGGCGATCCTCTCGTCGATGGTGGATGCTCTCTCTTCGTACTACGAGGCAGCAGAAGATGACGAGGCAATGAACCTCAACATCATTCGGCTCCTCGCGAAGGCCAAGACGATCGCCGCGTTCTCGTACAAGAAATCGGTCGGACAACCCTTTGTCTATCCGCAGAACCACCTGTCGTACACGAAGAACTTCCTGCACATGATGTTCTCCGTGCCGGCGGAGCCGTACGAGGTACCCGAGGTGCTCGACGAAGCGCTGAATCTGCTGTTGATCCTGCACGCCGATCATGAGCAGAACTGTTCGACCTCAACGGTACGCATGGTGGGCTCGAGCGAGACAAACTTGTTCGCGTCGATCTCGGCCGGGATCAACGCTCTCTGGGGTCCGCTTCATGGCGGTGCCAACCAGAAAGTCATCGAGATGCTCCAGCACATCATCGATGACGGCGGTGACTACAAGAAGTACGTCGACATGGCCAAGGACAAGGACTCCGGATTCCGGCTCATGGGCTTTGGTCACCGGGTCTACAAGAACTACGATCCGCGCGCCAAGATCCTGAAGGAGTCTGCCGATCAGGTCCTCGGTCAGCTGGGTGTCGACGACCCGCTGCTGGAGATCGCGAAACACCTCGAAGAGATCGCGCTGGAGGACGACTACTTCGTCTCGCGCAAGCTCTACCCGAACGTCGACTTCTATAGCGGTATCCTCTATCGGGCGATGGGCATCCCGACCAACATGTTCACGGTGATGTTCGCGCTCGGTCGTCTACCGGGTTGGATCGCGCATTGGAGGGAGATGCGCCTCGACCCGGCCGGCCGGATCCATCGGCCGCGGCAGATCTACACCGGCCCGAAGATGAGAGACGTGGTGCCACTGGCCCAGCGGTAACGGGCTCCGCGACTCACGGGTGGTGTTCTGACCTTCGGAACGCCTCGACCTCGGCCGCCTGTCGCGCCTCGTCCCACCCCAACACGGGCGCCGCGGCGCGGGCGACGTTGACGAGCACGTTTTTCGTGATGGGAACTCCGCCCGGTAGGACGCTCAACCGTCGATCGACCAGATCCTCGAGCGTCTCGACCATTTCGCGAGAAGCGCGTTCGACTTCGGCCGCCGTGTAACGAGTCTCAGAGCCGAGCGGTTCCGCTGTGGCCGGGTCTTCGCGCCAGCGAACGAATACATCATCGGCATCCGGCCCGAAGAGCTCGCGCACGCGAGCGGCGTCGGCTGGATCGACGCCAGCGGACGGTTTCTGCCCACCCACGCGGGCCGGCACGAGCGGCCGCCGGGTCGTTTCGCACGGCCTGAGATTCCAACCGACATTCTCGGCTAATCGGTTCACCGTTTCCTCGGCCATCAGCCGGTACGTCGTCAACTTGCCACCAGTAACCGTGATGAAGCGCGAGGCTGTTTGCTCGATGACCTGCTCACGAGATATCGCGCTGGGGTCGCGCGAGACGGCGGTTCGCACCAAAGGTCGCCACCCCGCCCACGCGCCGACCACGTCGTTGTCGGAGAGATCGCAGGTCAAGGCATCACAAGCGGCGTTGATCAGGTACTTGATGTCATCGGCTGAGGCCCGTGTGTCATCGATGTTGCCACCGTTACGCGTGTCGGTCGTTCCGATGTACGTCCAACGTCCTTCTGGGACTGCGAAGTAGAGTCGGCTGTCACCAGCGAATAGCGCCGTCGGGTCGCGAACTGGGAGCACGTCGCGCGGCACGACGATGTGTACGCCCTTGGTCGGGTCGAGGAGTCGTGTGCTGCCCGGACGAACTCGGCGGCGGAGACGATCCGACCATGGTCCCGTCGCGTTGACCCACGCTCGCCCTTCGAGCGTGAACGAGCTGAAACCGCGACGATCTTCGACGTCGCCAACCCAACCCGTTTGCGAGCGCTCGAGGTCTCGAACCGCACAGTACGACGCGGTGACAGCTCCTGCGCGCCGGGCATCGGCGATCGTCTCGATCACCAACCGTGCGTCTCGCACCCGTGCGTCCCAATAAACACCAGCGCCACGAAGGTCCGTTGTCGATAGCAAAGGCTCCCGCGCGAGCGCGCCTTCTCGGTCGAGCATCTGGTGTCGACCGAACCGGGTGCGACCGGCGAGCGCGTCGTACATGGCGAGCCCGAGCTTGAGCTTCCAACCCGGTCGAGACCGCCCCTTGTAGGAAGGGATGAGGAACGGCGTCGCCCGGGTTAGGTGCGGGGCGATGGATAGCAGTACCGCCCGTTCGGTCAACGCCTCACGTACGAGCTCCAGATCGAGCATCTCGAGATAGCGCAATCCGCCATGCGCGAACTTGGTCGTCCTGGACGAAGTCCCACCGGCAAAGTCGCCCGCTTCGACGAGCGCCACGCGAAGACCGCGAAGAGCGGCATCACGCGCCACCCCGGCGCCGGTGACACCGCCTCCAACCACGACCATATCCCAGGTTTCAGCGCATAGCCGCTTCAGCGCTGCCTGACGATCCCAGGTCTCGGTCCGGTGTCCGCCAGCGTTCATGCGACGCGATCGAGCCGCACGTTGGCTTGCCGATCGGTGGTCATGCGCGATAAGTTAGCAATTGTACCTAAACACTCGGCGTCGATCGCGCGGCACACTGCGGCCGCGTTTTTTGTTGACCAAATTCGTGAGGCATAATGCTCGACGAGCTTCGGAACCGGCTCCACCGGCAAATCGCTGACCTCGATCGTGAGCTTCGGATCGAGCTTCCGGAGCTGATCGCCAAGGCGGTCGCCATGGGTGACCTGCGCGAGAACGCTGAGTACTCGGCCGCGCTCGAACGCCAGGAGTTCGTTCGTGCCCGTCTCTCCCAACTCACTCGTCGCCAGAGCGAGCTCAGCGCGATCAATTTGCGGGATCTCCCAAGGGACCGAGCGGCCTTCGGGTCTCGAGTCGAGCTCGAAGATGGAGACGGCGAGCGCCAGGAGTGGCATCTCGTTTTTCCCGAGTTCGTCGATTTCGACGGCGGGATGATCTCGACCGCATCTCCGCTGGGTCGGGCGATCCTCGGGGCACGACCGGGAGACGAAGTAACGCTCGAAGCACCCGACGGCGCCCGTGCCTATGTCGTGATCGAGGTCATTACGCTGCACGGGGACAGGGTATCCGGTGCGTCCGACGCGGACCAGGAGGAGAAAAGTGATGGCTGAGGTAACGTGCACTAGATGTAGTCAAACCAGAGAAGCCCTCGAAAGCGCACCGTACCCAGACGATATGGGCCAAGAGATCCTCGAGAAGATCTGCGCCGCGTGCTGGCACGAGTGCAAGGAAATGCAAGTAATGGTGATCAACGAGTACCGGCTCGACTTGAGCGACCCGAAGGCCCACGAGATCCTCGAAAAGTCGATCCGTGACTTCCTCGGACTGAATCCACCAACGGTTGGCTAGCTATGGCACGAGTTCGACGCGTCGTTGAAGAGATACAAGCCGAACTTCACAAGGTGCCCAAGCCTCGGTTCTTCAACATCGAGCAAGGTGAGCTCGAGCTCAAGGCATACGAAGACGGTGGAAAGAAGCTCGACATTTTCTTTCGTGGCATCAAAGGCCCCGACGGGTCTGTCGCCCAAGTGTTGGTCGATGGCGATGTCCTGTGCGAGCTACCACTCAAGCGTGGGTGTGGACGACACGAGTACAACAGTGAAAACGGCGACCAGGTTCCGGAGTTGCGTGTCGGCCAAGTCGTCCAGGTCCAATACGGCGGGAAAGTATTTCTGAAGGGGACGTTCACGCCTGACTGATCGACCCCCGTGCCGTAAAAGCGCGTTCCAAGCACAACGTGACGCCATCCGTCGCGTAACCCTTTCGTGTGGGCTGCACTCCGACCCAGAAGCCCATATACGCACGTGTTTCTGTGATGCTGGCGTGTCGCAGGCGGCCACAAACCGCCCAAACGCCTTCGCCCCGATCGGGTCCGAGCCATCCTCGGGGATCGGCTCCCAAGGAAGATGAAACTCACGGCTCGCTTCGCGGATCGAAATGAACTCGTCACGATCGTTTGAAACAGGGTGACGCGGGAGCAACCGGGCACCCGTCACCAGCGCTTCCGTGGACGTCATTCCCCGGCCTCGATCCGCCGCGTGATCTCGGCGATGTTCACTCCGCCGATCGAGAACGCTGCTACCGCTCGCCCGTGACGCGCCCCGATAGCCAACCCCTTACCACCCCCCAGATCGCCCTCCGTGACCCATTCGCTCGCCAGCTCCGGCGCCCCAACGACCGCGACCGGTGTACCGAACAACTCTGTGTCGTACGACGAAACGCGGCTATACGGTGTAGGCTCATCGGTGACCATGTTCTCCGCTGCATGACGCCCCTGGTGCTGCGCGTGAAGCCAGTGCTCCACGCGGTGGCGCAGGCCCGTCAATGGACCGGAGTAGGCGGCCACGTCGCCCGCGGCATATAGACCTGGCGCCTTGGTGCGCAAGCATGCATCGACGTGGACTCCACCCTGATCGGCGAGGGCCGTGTCCTCGAGAAAGTCGACGTTCGGTTTGACACCCACTCCGACTGGGACCAGATCCGCCGGGAACTCACGCCCGTCGGTCGTGTTGACGTAGAGGCTGTCCCCGTCCCGATCGATCGCCTCCGCGGCGACCTCCAACTCGAGCGTCACGCCTCCCGACCGCATGATCGTTTCCAGCGTCTTCCCGACATCTTCGGGTGCGAGGTGGCCGAACAACCACGGCTCGAGCGCCAAGAGCGTGCACATCACACCGCGCTTGGTCAGTGCCGCCGCCACTTCGACGCCGATCAACCCGCCGCCGATGATCACCGCCCGCTCGGCGTCACGTGCCCCCGCGCGCAATGCCACTGCATCCTCCAGCGAGCGCAGCACGACCACCCCCGGGAGATCGATGCCCGGTACCGGCAACCGAACGGGTGACGCGCCGGTCGCAACGAGACACTTCTCGTAGGTGAGTCTCTCCCCGTTCGACAGTCCGATCTCGCGCGCCTCGGGATCCAAGCTGACGGCCCTGGTTTTCGTCTTCAGCTCGATTCCTTGAGCAGCGTGGACATCCACTGGCTTGATGACAACGTCGTCGGGCGACAGATCGTCGCTCTCGAGAAACGATTTGGAGAGGAGGATCCGGTTGTAGAAGGGGTACGGATCGTCTGAGACGACGACGACACGGGCTTCCCGATCACGCTTCCTCAGCGTCTCCGATCCGCGCGTGCCGGCCGGTCCGGAGCCTAAAACTACATATTTGGCGTGGTCGAGCACCGCCACCGTGTTAAGCCGGACGACCCTCGCTACCGCTTGCTCAACGCGGCAACGATGTCCTTTGCCTGGGGGAATTCGCCGGTCTTTTTCTTGGAGTAAATAAGATCACCGTTGACCTCGACTTCAAACACGCCTCCTCCTGAGGCGATCAACTCAACGTCAGCGGACTCAATATTGTCCTCGATTGTGGCGGCCAAACTGGACGCCTGCGGCTCATAGTTTCAAGCCGCGCAGTATTCGATCGTAATCTTCACGTCTACCTCCAGTCGCAGGGGCACAAACCGAAGAAGCGATCCTCGGCGGCCTTCTTGAATGCGTCCCCAAGCTCGAGCCCCTGACGCTTGAAGCTCAGAATGTCGCGCAACTTGTTCATGTCGGCGTCGCTCCACCAGCGCGGATCGTCTCCACCAAGGTGCGCTTCAGGAATGACGTATCCGGCCGATTGACAGGCGTCGAGCGTTCGCTGGTCTAGGCCGGCGACGCGGCGGAGAAGCTCATCGGTGCGCACGATGGCGGTCAGGCTAGGCGGCAGGCCCGTGCTCGTCAACCGATCGACCTCCATCCGCTGGTGATTCTCGGCCCCGCAGGCTTAGATTCCAGCTCAATGGAACCTGCGGTATCCGGACTCGACATCTTTTTTCGTCTGCTGGCCGTTCTTTTCCTGGTGGGAGCGAACGGCTTTTTCGTGGCCAGTGAGTTTGCGCTCGTCACCGTGCGCAAAACTCGAATCGAGGAGCTCGAGCGGAAGGGTCGCCCGATGGCCCGAACTGTCCGCGAAGCGCTCGACGATATCGACACCTATATCGCCGCGACGCAGCTCGGCATCACGATGGCATCGATCGGACTGGGCTGGATCGGCGAGCCGGCCCTGGCGGCGCTCATTGAACCGCTGCTCGGCTGGCTGCCGACTACTTGGAGCTGGTTGACGGCTCACGCGGCGGCGGTTGCGGTGGCATTCGCAATCATTACGGGACTCCACATCGTGCTCGGCGAGCTCGCACCAAAGACGGTCGCCATTCAGCGTCCGGTAAAAACGGCGCTGGTCGTGGCACTGCCAACGCGGTGGTTTCTCAAACTCTTCAAGCCGTTCATCCTGTTGCTCAACGGCATTGGACTACTGGTCGTGCGGGCATTTGGTTTTCGCCCCGTGGCAGCTGGCCATCATGTCGTCCACTCGGAGGAGGAGCTCAAGATGATCGTTTCCGCGAGCACGGAGGCGGGCGTGCTCGAACCCAAAGAGGAAGAGCTCATCCATCGGGTGTTCCAATTCGCCGATCTAACCGCTAATCGGGTCATGGTACCACGGACGGAGGTCATAGGGCTTCAACTCGCAGCCCCTCGGCCAGAGATCGAGGCCATACTCGAAGAACATGGCTTCACCCGGTATCCGGTTTACGATGGCTCGCTCGACAATATCGTTGGGATCGTCAACGTAAAGGACCTGCTGCCGTTTCTGGCTGAAGAGAACGGCGTGTTCGACTTGCGACGTGTTCTCCAACCACCCGTCGTGCTACCAGAGTCAATACGTGTATTTCAGCTGTTGGCCGACATGCAGGCTCACCGTCGCCACATCGTAGTCCTGATCGATGAGTTTGGTGGCACCGCTGGGATCGTGACGCTGCGCGACGTAATGGAACGCATCGTCGGTGAGGTGAGGAGTGAGGCGGAAACCGATTGGCCCGACGTCGAGGAGATCGAACCCGGACAAGCGCTGGTCGACGGCCTGATGCTGATCCCCGATTTCAACGAGCGGTTCTCGCTCACCCTCGACGAAGAGGAGTACCACACGATCGGTGGCTACGTGTTTGGCGAGTTGGGTCGGCGACCCGAGATCGGAGACGTCACCGACGCACCGGGTTGCCGCCTGACCGTCGAAGCCCTGGACGGAATGCGTGTCAGTCGATTGCGAGTGTTTATCGAGGAACCAGCCGAAGCGCCGAGCGACTAAGAACCCGATATGTAGCTGAACACGTACAAGCCGCTAGCCATGTCGCTCACCACAAATCGGCCGTCGGCTGTCCAATGGACCCCCCACGCGCCGTCGTAGATCGACTGCTCGTCTTTTTCATGCGCCAGCGACAGGACGTTCGCCGCGCCGTCGGGATCGGCCTGCGCGCCGGCGAAAGTATCGTAAAAACCCACCAACTGGGGCGCCAACGGATCCGTGATGTCGAGCACCTCGACACCATGCTTGTAATGCGCCAAATAGGCCCGCTCTCCGTCGACAATCGCCAACTGGTGAGGGATGGTTCCAACGCGCGGTTGATAGGTCGCAGCTAGAACTGGAGCGGTGGGGTTCGACACATCGAAGATGCGAATCGGAGCGTTGATGATCTCGTCGGCCACGTAGAGAAACCGTCCATCTTCTGTGAGCCACGAACTGTGCATGAATGCGCCCGGATAGGTATAAAAGGCGAGCGGCATCAAGCCGGCGTCGGCGTCCGTAGCCACAACGAGCTCGCTGAACTCATCCTCTCGTATCCCCAAATACGAGCCGTAGACGATACCGTCACGAACGTGAATATCGTGGGGGGTGCCGTTGGTCGATGCCAACGTACCCAAGAGCCGGGGATCCTCCGGCGCGCTTACGTCGTAGGCATAGATCTCGCGCGGTGCCGCGATGTACAGCCGAGACCGATCGATCCAGACATTGTGCGCACCAGCAGCCTCAGTTCGAGGTACGGCACCCAGCCTCGCCGGTTGCGTGGGATCGCTTACATCGACGATGGTGACCGAGTTTGGATGGGTATCACCCTCGTGCGAAACGTAGGCGATTCCGTCGGCAACCTTGACGTCCTGGGTGAAGAGACCGCCAGAATTGAAACGGCCGATTTCACGAGGTTCACCATTCAACCCGACAATCGATATACCACCGGCCACACGACGAGCAACGAACGCGTTGTCGCCCGCGACCCATACGTCGCCAACAGTTCCCGCTGGCAGAGTTAGCTGGCCCTCGAGCCGGACGTTCCAGCTAGGGCGATAGTCGACGTCGACCGGGACCTCGAAGCGAGCAAGCTGCTGACCACCCGATAACAACACCGCTTCGACGGTCGTCGTACCCGGTTTTAGTGCCGCTGTCGTGATCTCATTTCCGGTACCGAGGACTACCGGTTGGCCGAGATAGAAATCGTCGAGCGAGCGCCACTCGACTATTGCTCCCACTGGCGCGTTAACTATCGTCGCCACGATCCGTTCCGGCGCGCCCCAATCAACTCGATCACCGCTCCACTCGATCGTCAAGGCAGGATTGGACTCGCCCGGATCGGTCGGTGGCCCACCGTTACTGTTGCTGCAGGCAACCGCGATCAACGAGACGATAGCGATGACGGGTTTCATGTTGTGCAAATACCAGCCCTACGATTCGGGTTGCATTTGTCGGATGATTAACGCGTCGGGATCTCGGCCAACGCGTCGTCAAGTGCGGGGAAAAACTCTTCAAGCTGTCGCTTGCCGATCGTTAATGGTGGCGTAAGCGAGATCACGTTGCCATGCGGACCACCCGCCAGCGCGAGATAACCGCGCTCCGCCAACGCGGCTGACAGCGTCTTGGCGCTCTGAGCGTCGGGAGCGCGGGTTACGGGGTCCCCGATCACATCGAGCCCCCACATCGCACCGACGCCACGTACGTCACCGACGGTCGCATGTCGACGTGCAACGCGACCGAGGTGACGCTTCATCAGCTTGCCGATCGTCCGTGCGCGAGCCGGCAGGTCGCGGCGCTCGATCTCCGCTAGCGCCGCTCGGGATGCCGCGACCGCCAGCGGGTGAGCCATGAAGGTGGCCGCATGGCGTGCCTCACCGCCCCCTTCCCACACCCGCATGAGCGATCGGCGACCGATCGTCGCCGCCAGCGGCAAACCTCCGGCGATCCCTTTTCCGATCGCCACGACATCTGGCTTGAGCGGACCACCGGCCCACCAGCGGCCGGTCCGACCGCCGCCGGTCAAGATCTCGTCGGCAATGACGACAAGTCGTCGCTCGCGAGCGGCTTCGCCCAACGCCTTGAGGTAGCCGCGAGGTGGCACGACAACGCCCTCACGGCCCAATACCGGCTCGACGACCCAAGCCCCGAGCCGGGGGCGAGAGCCGTCGCTATTCCAAGCGTCGATCTCAGCTAGCGCGGCGTCCAAGCAGGCCGTCCCGCACGCGGGATACGTGAGTCGGTACGGGCAACGAAAGCAATCCGCGAACGGCACCCTGAGCGTGGCCGGCGCCAAAACCGCCTCGAACGGCTGTCGAAACAGCTGCCGGCCCGTTGCGCGCAGGGCACCAAGGCCGGTGCCGTGATAACCGCCATGAAACGCCACCACGCCCAACCGCCCGGTCGCCAGGTGAGCTGTCTTGAGCGCGATATCGATCGCCTCGGCGCCGGATCCAGCGAACATCACGCGACCACCCTTGATCGGGCCGAGGTGGGAGAGCTCGCTTGCCAACTTCATGCGCTCCGGGTGCGGCGCTGCATCCGCCAAGCCATGCAGAAGTTGGTTTGACGCTCGATTGACGGCGTTGACCACGCGGCGATTCCGGTGACCGACCAGCGCAGCGCCAAACCCACCCGTCAGGTCGACGTACCGATTGCCGTCGAGGTCCACCACGTTTGCGCCCCGCGCCCGACACCACGCGATCGGCGCGACATCATCGATGGCTCCAAACAGTGGCGCCGGTTCCAACTTGACGAGCTCGTTTGCCAATCGACGGCTGCCCGACCCCGGTGGTTTGGCGACGATCTTTGGGAGTGCGTTACCCCCAGGATCGGACGTCGATGAGCGGCGGCTAACGGCCACCGTCCAACCGACGGGCGAGGGCGAGCAGCGCGACCCGATACGAGTCGGCGCCCAAACCGCTCACCGTGTCGACGCAGGCATCGGCCAGCACCGACTTGCGGCGCCACGGCTCGCGCGCCTGGACATCCGAGATATGGACTTCGACCACCGGTTTCGCGAAAGCGCGCACCGCATCGGCCAGCGCGTAGCTGTAGTGGGTCAGCGCACCAGCGTTGAGCAGCGCACCGTCAGCCCAATCCGCCCGAGCCTCCAACCGATCGATGAGTGCACCCTCGTGGTTGGATTGAAACCACTCCAGCGTGGCGCTGATCTCGTCGGCGACCGGTTCCAGACCGACTTCGATCTCGGCCAACGTCTGGTGGCCATAGAATTCGGGTTCGCGTGTGCCGAGCTTTCCCAGGTTGGGGCCGTTGATGACGAGGACGTTCATCCGATCGTTTCGTCTACCCATGCGCGAACGGTGACGTCGTCGATCGGCTGAATTCGAACCTCGCCCGGTGCAACCGGTAAGACAACTTGCAGTGCGTCATCAACGCGCTTCTTGTCGTGGCGCAACGCGTCCAGCACGCGATCGTGATCGACATCCACCGCGCGCGTCGGCAGACCGAGAGCCTCCAGCGAAGCCGCCGCTGTATCGGCGACACCGGGCTGGGTGACCTCGAGCCGCTCGCCCAGACGGGCCGCGGCAACGATCCCGATCGCAACCGCCTCACCGTGCGTCCACCTTCCCCCACCCGCCATCTCCAAAGCGTGACCGAGCGTGTGCCCCAGGTTCAGCGATCGGCGGGGCCCGGCCTCGTGCAGGTCTTCGTCGACGATCCTCGTTTTGACCGCGATCGCCGCCGCCAGAGCGCTCTCGACCGAGTCCAGCTGCCGTCTGGCCAACGAATCGGCCTCACGGCAGCAGAACCCGAAGAGATCCGCGTCTTTGATCATTCCGGCTTTGACCACCTCGGCCCAACCCGATCGGTAATCGCGCTCCGGCAACGTCAACAAACACAGCGGGTCGACGACGACCGCCCTCGGCAGATAAAACGCACCGACCAAGTTCTTGACGCCCGCGAAGTCGATCGCGTTCTTCCCACCGATCGCCGCATCGACCTGCGAAAGCAACGTCGTCGGAAACAGAAACAGCGGCAGACCGCGTTTGAACGTCGCGGCAGCCAAACCGCCCACGTCGCCTGCAGCACCCCCACCCAAGACGACCAGTGGCGTGTCGCGATCGGCGCCGCACTCGCGTAGCGCATTCCAAAGCCGAGCCAGGACAGCCTCGCTCTTCGCCGCCTCACCGAGGGGTAACAGGTGCGGCACAACTTCCCATCCAACCCCGGCCAAACCTGTTCGTAGGGCCTCTCCGTGCAGTCGCCAGACACGATCATCGGTAGCTGCGACGACAGCCGCTGCACTGGGAGTCGCGGGCGTGCGATCGACAACGTAGCTCGCATGCGACAACGCGTTGCGGCCCAACCAAATGGATTCGGCGATCGGCTCCGGGAACGGCCATTTGAGCGCGCGCACAATATCGACCGCGATCGCCTCCGGCCCACGACCGTTAGCGTTTACGCGATGTGGCAAGGCCTCGTAGCGCGGTTGCCGAGCCGAAGCCAGCGCACGCAGTTGGTCGACCGGCGCCCCATCCTCCAACAACGGTCGCTCAGTCGAAGTCCCAATCCGATCGGCCAGCGTCTCGACGGGGGCGTCGAGAAAGACCCCCAATCCCCACCTGGCCAATCTCTCCCGACTGGCGGCGTGCTCGAGCGTGCCGCCG
>JBFGIA010000073.1:0-12120 GCA_041577935.1 Gemmatimonadota bacterium
CCTCGAAGATCTCCGACAAGTGGGCCCAAAACCGGGGGTACAACGTGGTCAGAAAGAAGACCAGAACTGCGCCCCAGATGGCGGTCGCGCTGTAAGCGATCAGCAGGAGCCGGGTAAACTCTTTAGCCAGTCGGTCGTAGCGCTGATCGCCGCCAAAGATGCCGATCGCCTCCGCGACCATGGCGAACATCGGGACGCCGAGAACAAACGCCGCAAACATGAGGTGGACCTGCGCGGCGATCCACACCGCGACTCGACTGCCGATGTACGGGAAGTCGCCGTACTCGCGGGTCACGACACCGGCTTCCTGAGCGAGTCCCGATTGCGCCAGCAGGAACCCGAGCGCTAACACGCCAACGCTGGGGATGAGCCACCTCGCTCCACGTAGCCGATACGCCGTGGCGGCACCGCGCATCATGGTTCGTGCTTGCGGCTAAAGAAGGGCCGGCGTTTCGAGAAGTCGACCGGCATCTGCGATCGCACTTGGTCCAACAGCGCGGTGGTGACGCGATGGTGACCATGGTCGGCGGCAAAAGTTTCGACGCGATGAGTCACGACACCGCGGACGAAGCTCGGGATCCGAGCCACCCGTTCGGCGGCCTCCGGTGACCACTCGAGCTCCGCTCGTGCTGGCGTGCCGTAGGTAATCTCACGTGGTTGCGAAACCGGCGACTCGACGCCATCCGGCTCGTAGCCGCACGATCGATCTGGCCCCAGGTAGTCGCCGGTTTCGGCAAACGCCCGCGCGCGACACCCACCGCAGATCTCGCGATACCCGCAACGACCGCACTTCCCGCCCAGCTCTCCGCGGCGTAGATCCTCAAACACCGACGAGTCGCGCCAGATCTCACCGAACGATTGCGCACTCAAGTCACCGGCTACGACCTCCATGTAGGGGCACGGGGTCACCTTCCCGTCGGGTGTGATCCGACAGTACTGCACTCCGCACGGGCAACGAGTGGCGTAGTTCAACAGCGGTGATTCGGGATCCGAATCGTAGACATGACGCATGATCTGGGGTTGGCATTTCGACCGAACGAGCATCCGGCCGCGGTAGTCGCGCTCGAGCGCGGCGAGATCAGCCAAGACATCATCGTTTTCCGCGGTGGACATCCCCTTCATGGTGCCGGCCCTTCCGGTCGCCACAACAAAATAGACGTTGAACGCGACCGCCCCGGAATCCGCAGCCAATGACGCGAGCCGCCTTATCTCAGCGCGATTCCCGCGGGTGACGGTGGTTTGCAGGACTAGATCCAAGCGGTTGTCCCTCAATCGCTCGACCGCGGCCAACGTATCCGAAAGCGCCCCCGCGCCATGCCGAAAACGATCGTGATACACCGGGTCCAGGGAATCGACGCTCACCGCGACACCCTGGACGCCGGCCTCCATGAGCGACGCAATTCGTGCGTCGGTCAATCGAGTCCCGTTGGTACCGACGACGACCGTCGCTCCACCGGTTGAAGCCCGAGCGGCGATCGATTCCAGATCATCCCTCAGCAGCGGCTCACCACCCGACAGGATCAACATTGGCGACGGGTTAACCGCCAAGATCTCGTCCACGATCCGGTGGCAGTCACCGGTTGTTAGCTCTTCTCCAGCGGCATGCCATGATCCAGCCGCGATGTAACAATGGGCGCAAGCGAGGTTGCAGCGCCGGGTGAGGTTCCAAGCGACGATATGCGGTACTGCCGAGATCAAGCTTCGTCCTGCTGAACGCCGTTGGCGTCGCCCTTCTGCTCTTTCATGACCGCCTCGATCGCTGCTTTGGCTTCAGCTGGGGTTGCGGTCTTGAAGTCGACCGGGCACTTGTCCGCGGCGGCTTCGATATCCCGTATCGGACAGCGCGTGACCCCAGCTTCCTTGGCTTCGTCGATGAACTTGCGCATCTCAGGTGTCAGTCCGTCAACTCCTTCGGCTGCAGCTTTGATCTGTTTCGTCTGCAGCTCCTTGAACATGACCAACATCGTATCCAGATCGAACTCGTCAGCCTCGATCATCGCCTGTTTGTTCTCGTCCATGACCGGTGTCGTGATGCGCCACCATCCACGATCGCGAGCGAAGCGCTCGACGGTATTGCGGGCCAAGGGGCGTGCGATGAGCGGAACGAGCTCCAGCCGTTGCCGCGCCTCATGCGTCCAGACGACTGGATCGCTAGCTGTCCACGGCCGTTGTTCGACGTGGCCAGTGTAGGGGCACTTGGCCTCCACGATCCGCGTATCGGGCACGGGGATGTCGTCGTGCCCTTCCACCACCGTGCGCTTCATCGCCTCCTCCGCCTTGACCTCAGCAAGCGCCAGCTCTTCGGCGGTGCCGATTCCCATGATGAGCTGCATGTGAGTCGGAAGCAGTTTCTGGATCGCCTCATCGAGCCGCGCGTTGGTCACGATCGGCAACGCGCCCGAGCCGTTGCCGTTGGAAGCGTACTTTTCGATCACGTATTCCTCGACCGCCTTGCGAGCGATGCCTAGCGCAAATGGTGGTACTCGGAGGATTCGGACTTCCGCTTCGGGAGCCCATTCGAGACCGGTTTCCCCGTCCTCTTCGATCCACGGGATCTCTTCCGGATGAACTTCGGTGGTGCCGATCAGCAGCACATTGGTGGGTGCCAGGCGGGCCAGGTTCTCGGCCTGGGAGCCCAATTCGGTCCCCTCGATGCGATGGCTTCCGTGGCGAGCGAAGATGAGCAGCGACGGCTCGATCTCTTCGGCCCACTGAAGCACGACTTGGAACGGTTTGCCGATCAGGATTTGGGGTTCGACCTCCACGTCCGGGTACTCCTCGGCCATGACCTGAGCGCGCTTGATGTTCGCTTGGCACAGCTTGAGCAACCCCTTGTCGATGATGTTGTTGTGGAGCTCTTCCTGCTCCTCGAACTTGAACACCTTTGATGCCTGAACGGACAAGACATCCTTGATGTTGTGGAAGACGACGTGGTGGTACTCGACGTCGAACGCGCTGCAAACGAACAGCTTGCCGCCAAACATCTGCGCCAGCTCGAGCGCGTGACGCATCGCCTTGTAGCTGTAAGCTGAGCCGTCGACGCACACGATGTACTTGCCGTCGCGAATCGGTCGCTCGTCGCGGACGATCAGGATGTCCTTTTCGATGCCGCGGATCGCCCGCGCGACGACCCCACCGAGCTGGCTGAACTGCTGCCGGCCGAGCCCGTGGGCGCCGATCGCCACCAGGTCGTAGGCCCGCTCCGAGGTGCCCGCAAGCTTCTCCTCGAGTGATTCCTCCTCGGCCTCGATGCGGCCGTCAGCGCCCAGGCGCACGTCGGAACGAACGGCGTCGCCACCGTCGTATTTGTCGGCGATGTTGGGGTCGAACCCGATAAGCGAAGGCAACCGCCCGGCGCCCCGATTGGCCTCGCGGATCAGCTCCTCGTAGTGGATCCCCTCGAGCAGCTGCCGCGTGAGCACGACGCCCGCCGCTCGGCACCGTTTTTCGACCTGATCGAGAAAGCTATCGCTGATCAGCTGCAGACCCTTCTCGATCAGCTTGTCGTGAACCTTGCGCTGACGCTTGATCTCTTCAGGTGTCTGGAACTGAGCCGGGAGCCCGGTCTCGAGCTGTCGGAAGCGAACATCGTGAAGGCGAGCGGCGTAGACGTGGTTACCGGTGATCCGCCCGCCGGATTGACCGGTGATCTCGATAGCGCGATCAACCGCCCAATCAGAGTGCTCTGAATTGTCTACTGGAACCAGTATCTCGTGGTACATGCCGTCCGGGACTAGAGCGGCGGGGCGTAAACCCTTCGGCGATATTGGCGCCTTATATACTGGCGGCTGGGGATAGTGTCAATCTGGCGGCTTGGCTCAGACGTCCCACGCCGCTCGCGCAATCATCCACATCGCAGCGATAACGACGATGCCACCGGCGAGGTAAAAGCCCGGGGCGACGGTGGTCGCGGTCCCCAAAAAGGCGCCCGCCATCAGCGCCGGGAGCCGCAACGCCATCACGACCCACACGACGCGCGCGAACCACCGGTTCTGCCACCACCAAAGCCCCCAAACAACGAGACCGGTGATGATCGCGCCAAAAACCAGCCAGACCGTTGGCGAGCCGCGACTGGCGGGGAACATCCCCTGCTCGTACAGCGCGTAAACGCCGAGCTCGTAGAGCACAGCGTAGTGCAGGTAGGCGATCGCAGCCTGGCGAAACTTGTGCGCTCGGTGTGGCTCGTGCTCGACCCGTCGCAGCATCGTCACATCCCTTCGAGCCCGAGCTCCTGCCGGGCCCGATCCATGATCTCGGGGGTGATCTCCTCGATCCCCCGCTCGACGGCGTACTCGCCGTAGATCTTCTTGACCATGCCGCGCACGAATCCCGGGACGCCTTGGAGTCGCTCGGCAGCGGCTTCGCTCCAGCGCACCGTTCCCGCCGTCAACGGCCGATCAGCGAACGCGTTCTCATCGCCGGTGGCCACCGATGATCGTACCAGCTCCAGCGGCTGATCGGGCACGGTGCGGCCTCCAACCTCGATCCCCAGACCACTCACCAGCTTGGTCTCCATCGGGTTGGTGAGCATCGCCATCTCGCGGCCGCAATCGGGACACTCGAAGACCGCCGCCAGCGTTCCGTCTCCGGGCAGCTCGCGCTCAGCGAACGTCATTACCGCATCGCATTCGATACACAGGAACTTCATTCGGGATCGCTCGTCGAGTTATCGAGCCTCGCCGCGAGCCGTTCTAGCTCGCGCGCGGCTGGCGAATCGGGCGCTTCCAAGGTGAGCGGCCGTCCGGCATCGGTGGCCACCGCGAACCGGGGCTCAAACGGGACCTCGGCCCACAGCTCGAGTCCCGTTTCCGCCGCCAACCGTGTGGCGCCGTCGGCCTCGAACATCGGTTCCGAGTGACCGCAGTCGGGGCACTCGTGGGCGGTCATGTTGGCTACCAGCCCGATCGTCGAGATCCCTGCTCCACGCGCCTGTTGAACCGCGCGTCCTACCGCGCGGCGAGCCGCTTCGGACGGCGTCGTGACCAACAACAGCGTGTCGATCACCGGCAACAGCTCCAGCAAGCGCGCCAACTTGTCGGTGCCCGGCGGTGCATCGATCAGCAGAAAATCGAGCTCACCCCAAACCACGTCGGCCAGCAGTTCCCGCACCGCACTCGTGTCGAGCGTGCTCTGGTAAACGAAACCTGCTGCGTCGGGTTGGCGCCACTGGAGTGGCGCACCATCCGACAGCACGAGATCCATCGACATCAGCTTGACGCCCGCCGCACCGACAGCTGGCTCGACCCCGTGCTCGGAGACGACCAACGGTGTCCGCTCGGCACCGAGCATGGCGGCCAACGATGGACCGTGCAGATCCCCATCGATGGCGCCGATGCGGAGCCCGCGTTCAGCCAGCAGCGCCGCCAGGTTGGCGGTTATCGCGCTCTTGCCAACGCCGCCCTTGCCGCTGGCGACGACCACCAGTCGATCGATGTGCGTCAAACGGTCGGCCAGCTTCGCGCGCTGAGCCTCGATCTGGCCGACGATATCCTCGGAGCCCGGGTCAGCGACCTGGTGGTACGTCCGTATCTTGCGCGTGCGCTCTGTCACTCCGCCGCCAGTGGGTTGCCGTCCGCGTCGTGCACCGACAACGCATCAACCGGACAGGCTTCGCAGGCGCGGATAAGCCGCCCGCGATCGACATCGTTCACTCCCTCGACAAACTCCGCGATCCCCTCATCGTCCAACGCAAATGCCTGCGGTGCCTCGTCGATGCAGTCAGCAAAACCGACACACAAGAGGCGATCGATGCGTATCGTCATGTCGCCTAATGTCCGCTCGATCGTATCGCTCACTTTACGGCTCCGAATCGGGCACGAACGCCACCGCGCGCAGCGGACCGCCGGTGCCGCGCTCGATCTGCATCGGCAACGCCAACACCCACGCGCCGGTCGGTGGCAGTCGGTCGAGGTTGGCCACGTTCTCGAAGATCGGGATGTTGGCTTCGGCCAACACACGATGCGCGCGGAACTCGGTCGACTGACCGCGATCGATCGAAGCCGTATCGATCCCTACCGCCCGTAGCTCCCGCTCTTCGATCAGCCATGTGGCCGCATCGGGAGCCAGGCCTGGAAAGTGGAGATCAGCCACCGCACCCGGACCGAGCTCCGCCGTGCCCAGGTAGCTCGATCGGTCGGGCCAGCGGCTCCCCCAGCCGGTCTTGAGCAGCACGATCGCCCGATCCGGTATCGCGCCATGCTCCGCTTCCCACGCTTCCATCGCCGCTATGTCGACCAAGTAGTCGACATCTTCGGTGGCAGCCGACGATACGTCGACCACGACGGCAGGTCCCATCAAGTCGTCTAGCGGGATCTCAGCCGCGGTGCGCTTGCCTTCGGCGAAATGGATCGGTGCATCGAGGTGGGTTCCGCCGTGCTCAGCGGCGCGAAAAGAGTTGGCAGCGTACCAATAACCGGCGTCGGTTTGACCCGCGGCCTCGACCGTCAACTCGAACGGCGACGCGGTCGGCCAGTACACCGTCTCCTCGTTGAACGGGTACGACAAATCGATCACCGCCCCTGTCGGCCCCTGTGCGCGTCCCAACCCAACGCCCAGCAGAAGCAGTACCATCGTGCTAACCGCGACGCGACTGTACCTCATTGTCGATCTCCTACTCTCGTGTCAAGCGATAAATCACGAGCGCCGCCCGCTTGGTAACCGCCGGGAGCGACACCAGATCGAGCTGCTCATCAGGCGTGTGAGCGCCTGAACCGAATGGGCCCAGGCCGTCCAGGCCGTCGACGTACGGAGCGACAAACGAGATGTCGGCGGCGCCGCGTTCGGCGGGATCGAACGGTTCGACCGGCCCTTGCCCAAGCTCACGGCTGACTTGATCGAGCAGCACCAGCAACGCCTGATTGCCTTCGGTTGGCGGCATCGCCGGGTACTTATCCTTGAAGAACACCTCAGCCGAAGTGCCCGGCAAGTGATCGGCCACGATGGCTCGCATCTGCTCGCGGGCGGCTTCCTTTTGCTCTTCGGAGATGAACCTTAGACCGCCATCGACAACGACGCGCTGGGCGATGACGTTGGTCTTGCCAAAGCTCGTCCCACGGTTGTCGGTGGAATTGTAGTCCACGTCCGTCCCACCGAGGATGATCCCGGGGTTGAACGTCAGGTACTCGGGTCCGCGAACCTCGTCGTGAAAACGATGCAGGATCCGCGCGGCCTCGAAGATCGCGCCGCTACCGAATCGCTCGCCGAAGATCAGCGACGAGTGACCCTGCTGACCGCTGACCTCGAGAGTCCAGGCACTCGATCCGCGGCGGGCAACCACCGCTCGTCCGGTCTCGCCACCCTCGAAGCCGAGCGCCACGTCGCTCTCCTGCGCAGCCGCCACCAGATCCCCGCGACTCAATTCGAGCGGCAGCCCGGCGAACTCCTCATCACCGATCAGCGCGACACGGATCGTCGCACCGTCCAGCGCGCCAACCGCATCGAGAGCAGCCAGCGCATGGACCATAGCCACGATCCCACCCTTCATGTCAACCACCCCGGGGCCGGTTGCCGTTGACCCCTCGCGAGACAACTCCTGGAACGGATCACCCGGTTCAAACACCGTGTCGAGGTGCCCGATTAGCAACACTCGACGCCCGCGTGTGCCGATCCGCTCGGCGAACAGATGTCCGGCGCGATTGACGCTATCGGGCATCCCGATCCAACGCGTCGAGAACCCCAGCGCATCAAACTCCTGCTGGAAGATCGAGCCCACGTCGCGGATACCCTCGTGGTTCATGGTTCCGCTGTTCATGTTTACGACCTGTTCCAACAACGTCTCGGCGTCCGCGACGTGACTGTCAACGTGGGTCGCGATCGCCTGCTCAACCGGTGAGAGCTCCTGGGCGGTGATCGCCCCGGCAAGCGTCACGACCATGGCCCCCGTCGCGACCATTATTGGCAACGTCCGATGTCTCATACGCTTGGCACCGCGGCCGATTCGATCAGTTGATCCACTTCGGCGATTGCGGCCGGATCGAGAACCACATCTCCCGCGGCGACGTTCTCATCGACGTGCTCGACCCGGGTCGCGCCGACGATCACGCTCGACACCCTCGGTTGTCTCAAGCACCAGGCGAGTGCCAGCTGGGTCAGCGAGCAACTCGACCGCTCGGCCACGGGCCTCAGAGCTTGCACGGCGTCGAGAACATCCTGGTTCATGTAGCGACCCATGAAGCCCGCCGCTTCCCCGGTCGCCCGACTGCCGGAGGGAAGCTCATCCACCGACACGTACTTGCCGGTCAGGACTCCTTGCGCGATCGGCGACCAAACGACGTTTCCGATCCCGAGTTCCTCGGATACCGGCAAAACGGCCTCTTCGATCGACCGCTGCAGCGCGTTGTACTCGGGCTGATTGCTGGCCGGCGGTGTCCACCCCATCACCCGGCAAAGGTCGAATGCGGCGCGGATTTGTGCAGCCGACCACTCGGACACACCCCAGTAAAGAATCTTTCCTTGCCGGACGAGATCGTTCATAGTCTCACACGTTTCCTCGAGCGGCGTCTCGTCGTCATAACGATGGCACTGGTAGAGATCGATGTAGTCGGCACCCAGGCGGCGCAGCGAATGGTGGCATTGCTCGAACACGTGCTTGCGGGACAGACCGCGATCGTTAGGACCGTTTCCCATCGGGAAATAGACCTTGGTGGCCAACACGTAGCTGTCACGCGGATACTCCGCCAAAGCTCGGCCCATCACCTGCTCGGCGGCTCCATGCGCGTAGACGTTCGCGGTGTCAAAGAAGTTGACCCCGAGATCGTACGCCCGCGCGACGCATGCGTGGGCGGTCTGCTCCTCGACCCGACCCCCATAGGTAAGCCACGATCCCAGGCTGATCACCGAAACTTTCACCCCGGCATCGCCCAATCGACGGTAACGCAACAACGCCTCCTGTCTTGGGTATCACACTAGATCGACGCGGAATATACGCACACTTGCCGCGGCAACCGCTGTCACGTTAACTCTGCACCCCGGGTCACGGAACCAGACTGATCGGGGCATCCCAAAGGACTTCACCAGGAGAGACGATGCGCTTCGTTTACGCTACCGCCGCCGTTTGTTTGGCGCTTGCATCCACAACGACCGTCGCAAAGGCACAGGACGCTTCCCAAATCATCCAGCGAGCACTTCAGGTGTACGAGGACGGCGCAAAGAACACGGACAATTACCGGATAACCGCCACGACGATGGGCTTCGAGAGCAAGACGCTCATGAAGAAGCAGATCGTCGACGGCCATCCGGTGTTCTTCCCCGCGCAAGTCGACGCATCGATGAGCTCCAAGTGGGAGAGCCCCCAGAACTGGTTCCGTCAGATCGCCGACCGAGCGAAGTACGAGGGATCCGAGGAAGTCGACGGTCGCAGATGCCACGTCGTCTCGATCGACAACTTCGAGGGCCTTGACCTTAACCCGGGTGTCGAGTCCGAAGGCGAGTTTCAGCCGACGTGGATGGCCCTCGTCCTAGATACCGAGAGCCTTCTTCCCCGCAGCATGCGAATGAAGGGGAACCTCGTCGTCGACGGCGACACTCGACCGATGTCGCTCGAGGCTCTCATGACCGACTACCGAGAGATCAACGGCATGTACCATCCGTTTCGTATCGTGATCGAGGCGGATGGGATCATGGGACCCGGCGGCGCATCCGAAGAGGATATGGCGGAGGCTCAGGAATCGCTTGCGGAACTAGAGAAGAACCTCGAAGACATGTCCGATCAGGAGCGGGCTATGGTCGAGCGGATGATGGGCCCGCAGATGGAGCGCCTTCGGGAGATGATCGGCACCGGGAAGCTCAAAATCGAGATGGTTGTCACAGCGATCGAGCCCAACGTCGCCGAGTAGGCGACGCGACGGGATACTACCCCAGTGCCATGAGGTAGTGGTTCTGACAGTTGGGGTGGCCGGTATCTCCCAGCCGCTCGGGGATCGCGCTGAAGCCGGCGCGTTCGTACAGCGCGCGCGCAGTCGTCAACTGAGGCATCGTCTCCAGGTAACACTGCCGAAAACCGGCCGCGCGCGCTGCCCTGAGGCACCGCTCGAGCAGCTGCTTGCCCAGTCCGCGGCCGCGAGCCGCCGGTAGCAAGTACATCTTCTGGAGCTCACACGTGTCTTCGGGTCCGGCGTTGAGCGGGGCGATCCCCGCACCACCGACTACCTGATCGCCAACAGTCGCCACGAAGTAGGCGCTTCGGTGGCCCTGAAAATGCTCGTGCATGCGATCGACCTCGGCATCAAAGTACGCAAACCCTTTGCGGGCCAGATCGAACTCCATCATCACCGTGCGCACGATGAACGCGATATCGGCGTTGTCTGAGCGGCGGATCCGCCGCGTTCGCGCAGCGCCGCGAAGACCCGATCGCGCTAGCGCGTCGACGTACAGCCGAAAGCCTTCGAGCACCGTCTCACGTTCGGCAGCGGTCAACAGGGACAACGCATCGCTGACCCGCCGGTCTGCGGCTTTGTCGATCCGATTGAGTACCGCCCGACCCGGACGGGCTAGAACCAGCCGCTTGTATCGGCCATCGCCACGATCGCGCTGCGATCGAACGAATCCCTTCTTCTGCAACCGAGTCAGTTTGCGGCTTATCGTCGACTTCTCGAGCCCAAGGTGGCGCCCCAGCTGAGCCGCCGTGAGCACGCCGTGACGATCGAGTTCGATCAACGCGTGGCAGTCGCTCATCGTGCACCCATCGTGTGGTACGTCCAACAAGTCCAACTCTCGCACGAATTCGCGCGAGGCCCGACGTATTGCGGGGACAAGCGACTCTACATCATCTGGAGTAGGCATCGGGCTCCTCCGATTCCTGCTAGGGCGCAATGCGAAAGATAACGGTTGTATTATACAACTAATAACGTAAGTCGTCCACCAAGTGGGATCGCGACGCGATCGACCGGGTAACAGAGGCTGGGTCGCTGTGACTGAGCGGAGGTATGAATGAGCAAGTCGGGTTGGATTCTAGCGGCCGCGCTGGTTCTGACGATCGCCGGGGTGAGCGATCTGTGGGCCCAGGGACGCGGCCGCGGAGGTGCGAACGACCGAGATGGCCGGCTGGTCATCGTTCTGGACGACGATCTTTTTCGCATTCAGAACCGCCGGGGCCGAGGCCCTTCGTTCTGCCGCTCAGGCGCGGGTCACCCCGTACACGGGCGTCGTTGGTGTTTGCAGAAAGGGTTCGGGCTCGGTCGGGATGTCTTGTTTGACACCCGCCGCCGCGGTCGCACCCGGCAGGGCGACATCGTGATCGGCCGCGACGGCGAGATCGTTATTCGTACCGGTCGGCGGTAGTCCCCTCCCGCCTAGGGGATCGCGTACCGCGTCTGGAGCCAAGCGTGGACGTCGGCCAGCTCTGTATCAGTCAACGTCCGGCTGAAAACCAACACCTCGGCGATCGACCCGTCCAGCGCCTGACCATAGGTCCCCTGCCCGGCCAGCAGGATGCTACCCGGATTCCTGGTGCTGGTCGTTGAACCACTCGCCGCGCCATCGATAAACAGCTCGGCCAGCGATGAAGACTGGCGGAATGTGTGGATCACCCAACGGCCAGCGGTAACACTGGGTCCGGTCACGAACGCAAGCGTGTAGTTGCGATAGAAGCTCACGTACGGTCCCATGAAGACCGAGAACCCACCGTTCAGCGTCTTGCCCGACGCTCCCGCGCGGGATTTGTAGACCGCGATGATCGTCGTCGACCTGGGCGGATTGGCACTGGTCGACAGCCCGTCGTTGTAAGCATCGAATTTGAGCGCCGGGAGGCCATTCACCTGGTTCGTCTGGTAGATCGGCCGCTTCCACGACGTCGATTGAGTGGCGTTTTTGCCGTTGCCCGATGCATCCAACCACGTCCCCACCGGATCGCCATCGTTGACGCCAGTAATCGCGTCGGCCTTGAGCCACATCAGCAGATCCGGCACATCGCTCGGGTCGAACGGGCCCGCCTCGGTGACCGTGACGTCGCTCGATGTCGCGTCGGAGTCACCATCATCATCAGTCACCGTCAGCGACACCGTGTACGTCCCCGCCGCGACGTAGCTGTGCGACGGGTTCTGAGCCGTCGACGTGTTGGTGTCGCCAAAGTCCCAGCTCCACGACACCACGCTGCCGTCGGAATCGGTGCTTTGATCGGTGAAC
>JBFGIA010000074.1:0-11933 GCA_041577935.1 Gemmatimonadota bacterium
AACGCGCTGCTGAACACCGCTAGCGGAGCGTCGTGGGTCTCGGTCCACCACGGTGGTGGCGTCGGAATCGGCAACAGCCTGCATGCCGGTCAGGTCACCGTCGCCGATGGGACCGCTGAGGGTGCGGCGCGGCTCGAGCGCGTCTTGACCAACGACCCCGGTATCGGTATCGCGCGGCATGTCGATGCTGGTTACCGTGAGGCTCGCTCTGCGGCTACGGCACGCGGTGTCCAGATTCCGATGCTCGACTCGCAGAAATGACTGCCGCCGCCGCCAACGGCGGCGATCTTCTGATCACTAATATCGGACAGCTCGTAGACCCGGGCGAGGGAGCCTTCTCGGCGCCGCTCGAGGTCGTTGGCGACGCGTTCGTTTGGATACGACAAGGTCGGATCGCCGCCACTGGCGCGATGGCGGATCTGCCCAGCGATGCCGCGGGTATGCCGTCGCTCGACGCTGACGGCTGGGTAGCGCTACCGGGACTCGTCGACTCTCACACGCACGCCGTTTTTGGTGCCACCCGAGAGCACGAGTTCGAACAACGGTTGGCCGGAGCCAGCTATGAGGAGATCGCCGACCAGGGAGGCGGCATCGGGTCCAGCGTGCACGACCTGCGAGCTCGGAGCGAAGATGATCTAGTACTCCTGTCACGGCCGCGCCTCGCGGCCGCAGCCCACTTCGGGGTCACCACTGTGGAGGTGAAATCGGGGTATGGACTGGCTACCGAGCAGGAGCTCAAGATGCTGCGAGTGGTGGCGCGCCTGGCGAAGGAGCCCAAGCTGCCGCGGCTCGTGCCGACATTCCTTGGTGCGCATGCGCTGCCAGTCGAGTTCGCCAACGATCGTGCGGCGTTCGTTCGGTTGGTCGTTGACGAGATGTTGCCGGCCGTGGCCGCTGAGGCGCTGGCTGAGTTCTGCGATGTGTTCTGCGATCGTGGAGCGTTCACTCGGGACGAGGCAGAGACGATCTTGAGGCGGGCGGCCGAACTCGGTTTTGGGCTGAAGATCCACGCCGATGAGTTCGTATCACTGGGTGGCACGCAACTGGCGGTCGAGTTGGGAGCCGCCAGCGTTGATCATCTGGTGGCGGTTGATGAAGCTGGCATCGCCGCTCTGGCCGGCAGCGATACAGTGGCCACGCTCTTGCCTGGAACCTCGTTCTTCCTGCGCCTCGATCGCCATGCGCCGGCTCGTGAGCTGGCTGACCGTGGCGCCAACCTGGCGTTGGCCACCGACTTCAACCCAGGCACGTCGATGACTCAGAATCTGCTTTTGATGGTGACGTTTGGGTGTTGTTCGTTGGGTCTGACTATCGCTGAGGCGCTGCGCGCTGTGACCCGTGGCGGGGCGTTGGCACTTCGACGCTCGGATCTCGGCACGTTGATGCCGGGGGCCAGAGGTGATGTCGCGCTGTTCCAAGTGCCAGACTATCGCCACCTGGCCTATCACTATGGGATGAGTCATTGCGCAGCTACGATCATGAGCGGGGAAGTCATCTGGCGGCACAACGAGACCGGATCCAGATTTCCAACATGAGCGCGGCTTGGAAAGACAAACGCGATCGCCCGTCACGGCACGCGGATCCGGATGCGGCGATCGCCGAGTATCTCGAGCAGTTGCGACAAGCCGACGTCAGCGGAACCCGCCCGCCAGCCGGGGCTTTGAACGGTCTCGGTGATGCCCATCTCGATACCGAGGACGTCGCCTCGGCGGTCGAGTACTACCGTCAGGCAGCCGAGGCCTATGCGGAGGACGGACGCCTCGATCACGCGATCGCGTGTTGTCAGAAGATCCGCCGCTACGCGCCCGACGACGCCCAGGTGGGGTTGCTTCTGGGTCGGTACTACGGCGTCAAGGGGTTGGTGGCAGATGCCCTTGTCGAGCTCAAAAACCTCGTTGAGCGACAGAAGGGTGCGGGCAACACGAGATTGGCGCTGGAGGGGATGCGTGAGATCGTGACACTGGAGCCGGAGCACCCCGAACATCGCGAACGCCTGGCAGATCTGAGCCTCGCCGAGGGTGACGGAGCAGCCGCCAGCGAGGCGCTCGCAGCAGCGCTCAAGCGCTATGAGACGACGGGCGAAGAGGCTGCCGCGCACCGTGTTCGGCGGCGGCTCGAGGATTTGAAACAGGCAAGCGCCTTCGATGCTCCCAAGACACCCCCCAATGCGGTCAAACCGCCAGCGCATGCCAAAGGCTTAAGAGCTGAGGCCGAACTGTATCGCTCAGAAGGCCGCTGGATTGAAGCCATCGAGGCTTACCGCCGTTTGTCAGAGAGCGGCCAGATCAGGGGCTCGGACTTCGAGGCCTGGTCGGAGTGCGCCCGCCAGAGCGGTCGTGCGGCAAACGTCCTTGAATCGCTGTCCGCGGGTTCACGGTGGCATCTGGACGCTGGAAACACCGAGGCCGCCCGGCGCTCGGCCGAAGAGATGCTGCTCATCGATCCGACCAACGAAACCGCTGCCGAGATCCTCCAGTGGGTTGGGGAAGATCGTCCCTCACGGTAGCTTCCAGTCGCACATGACCCAACTTCAACAAACCGCACCTCGCGCACGGGGAGAAGAGTTTCTCGAGCGGTTGGAAACCGGCGTATTGGTCGCGGACGGAGCGATGGGCACGCAGATCTACGACCGGGGCGTGTTCATCAACCAGTGCTTCGACGCACTATCGCTCAGCCGTCCGGACATGATTCGGGAAGTCCACGCGTCGTACGTCGAAGCCGGCGCCGACTTGCTGGAGACCAACACCTTCGGTGCCAATCGGGCCCGGCTGCTGGGTCATGGGCTTGAGGATCGGGTTGCCGAGATCAACGGGGCCGGGGTGCGGTTGGCGCGAGAGGCGAGCCGGAATCGCGCGTTTGTCGGCGGGTCGATCGGTCCGATTGGCGTAAAGGGCCAAGTAGCTGGTGATTACAGTATCGATGATATGCGGGCGATCTTCGCCGAACAGGTGCAAGCGCTGCTCGAAGCTGGAGCCGACCTGTTGGTCCTCGAGACGATTCCCGCGATCAATGAGATGGAGGCCGCGCTGGCGGCGGTTCGTGGCCTCGACGGCGACGTGCCGGTGGTTGCGCTTATGACGTTCGGTGAGGATGGTCGGGTCCAGTCGGGTCAGTCACCGGAAGAGATCGTGGATCGGCTGGTCGCCGCTGGCGCCAATCTCGTGGGTGCCAACTGCAGCGTTGGTCCAAAGCCGATGCTCGACTGTGTGGTCCGCATGCAGAACGGGCATTCGGTCAAGCTGGCCGCGATGCCGAACGCGGGATTGCCACAATCCGTCGAAGGGCGCTTGATGTACATGGCCAGCCCCGAGTACTTCGGCAAGTACGCCAAGCGCTTCGTTCGTGCCGGAGTCCGTTTGCTGGGTGGCTGCTGCGGGACGACCCCGGCTCACATCCGGCAGATGAAGCTGGCCGTTTCGGGGTTCGTGCCGGGGGCGCGAACGATCGAGACCGTGGAGCTGTGGGAAGATCCTACCGGACCCGGGCCTGCACCAGTCGATACGGCTGGGAAGTCTCGCTTGGCAAAGCTGTTGGTGGAGGGCGAAAAGTTCGTCACGTCGGGGGAGCTGACACCACCGACAAGCGCCGATCTAGAGTCGGTCATCGATGCGGTGAGCAAGCTCGAAGCCGCCGGTGTGGATGCCGTCAATATCCCCGAGTACGCCCGCATCTCACCGCGGGTGACGCCGCTTGCGATCGCCCGCGTGATCCAGGAGCGGGTCGACATCGAAACGATCATCCACTATTGCTGCCGGGACAGGAACCTCTACGGTATGCAAGCCGATCTGATGGCCGCTCGCGCGCTGGATGTCCGCAACGTGCTGATCATCACCGGCGATCCGCCAAAGGCCGGGGAGTACGCGGTGCCGACGGCCGTGTTTGATGTCGACGCGATCGGGTTGGTACGCGTCGCCCGGGGGCTGAGTCGTGGCGTTGATGCGGCCGGCAAGCCAACCGGAATCCCACTTGACCTGCACCTTGGCGTCGGCGTCAATCCGGGCGCTATCGATCTCGAGCACGAAATCGATCGGTTCGAGCGCAAGATCGCGGCGGGTGCCGAGTTTGCAATGTCACAGCCGGTGTTCGATCCACGCCACTTGGAGCGCTTTATCGAACGGCTGGGTCGATCCTCGATTCCGATCCTGGTTGGCATTCTGCCACTATTCTCGTTTCGAAACGCCGAGTTTCTTCATAACGAGATTCCGGGAATGAACATCCCCGAACCGATCCGCGAAAGGATGCGGGTTTCGCGGAGCCGCGAAGAAGGGATGGCCGAGGGCGTTGCGATCGCGCGTGAGGCGCTGGCCGGCGTGCGTACCATGACCGGTGTCGGTGGCGCCTACTTGATGCCCCCGTTTGGCCGATACGAGTTGGCGCTTCAGGTGTTGGATGGACTTCTCTGATTCAATGAGGGTCGACCTTCACACGCACACGACCGTGTCCGATGGGGAGTGTTCGCCAGCTGACTTGGTGGGGGCAGCCGTAGAGGTGGGGCTTTCCGTGATCGCGGTGACCGATCACGACGCGGTGGCCGCGATTCCGCTGGCCCGTGCTGCTGCACCACCGGGTTTGGAGGTGCTGGTCGGAACTGAGTTGACGTGTCAGGTCGGCGGTCGTGAGGCCCACATTCTGGCCTACGGTTTTGATCTCGAAGAGCCGAATCTGAGCGCTGCACTGACGCGGTTCGCCGCTGACCGCGAGGAGCGCGCGGCGGGGATCGTCGAAAGATTGAGAGATCTTGGACTCCCGATCGAAATGTCGGACGTGCAGGCCGAGAGTGAGACCGGCACGATCGCCCGCCCACACGTGGCGATGGCACTAGTTCGGCGCGGCCATGCGGCATCTGTGGACGAGGCGTTTCAGCGTTATCTGGGCCGCCACCGACCGGCTTTTGTAGCCAAGCCAGCGCTCGATCCGGCGGTCGCGTTCGATCTGGTCCGGGCTGCGGGCGGGGTATCGGTGCTGGCGCATCCGGGCACGTTTAGGCGCGACGATTTGATCCCCGCCTTGGTCGAAGCGGGTCTCGATGGGATCGAGGCTCGACACACAGAGCACTCCGCGGCGAAGACTCGACACTACGAGCAAATGGCGGCATCGCTAGGGCTTCTGGTCACCGGAGGTTCGGACTTTCATGGTACCCCCGGTCATCACGGAAGACTGGGCCGGCCTACGGTGCCATATGCGTGGTACGAGGCGCTCATTGCCCGCGTGCAGCAGCGGCGTTAAGCTGGCCAACATGCGTCGCGGCGCCGCTCAGCAAGAAGTCGACCGCACCCGACCGTCGTTGACCGCGATCCAGGGGCTCGTCCACGATGTTCTGGACAGCGTGCTCGCTCACATGGGCGCCGTACTCGAGGCGGATGTACCGTTTATCAACGAGGTTTCATTCCACCTGCAGCGAATGCGGGGGAAACTGTTCCGCCCTGCCCTGCTGGCGCTCGCCAACCGAGCAGAGGAAAGACCGGACGACCGCGAGGTAGCCCTCGGCGCGGTTATCGAGATCATCCATATGGCCACGTTGGTCCACGACGACTCGATCGATCGATCGTCGATGCGGCGTGGCCGGCCCACGCTTAACAGCCGCTGGGGTCACAAGGTCTCGGTCATTATGGGCGATTATCTGTACTCTCGAGCGATGACCGAAATCACCCGAATCGGCGATCTCGAGCTCATCGAGTTGGCGTCCCGAGTAACGAACGATCTCACGATCGGGGAAATGGTCGAGATCGCGCACCACGGCCAGTTGGTTGAAGATCCACGGCAGTATTTTTTCTTGATTGAGAAGAAGACCGCGAGCCTGATCTCGACGGCTTGCGAAATGGGGGCGGTGATCGGAGCGCCCGAGCAACGTGAACCTCTCAAAGAGTACGGCCGCCGGCTTGGCATGGCGTTTCAGTTGATCGATGACCTGATGGACTACGGTGGCGAGCAGGCGGTCATGGGGAAGCCGGTTGGGACGGATTTACGAGAGGGGCAGGCCACGTTTCCGCTGCTGGCGGTGCTCCCGCACTTGTCGCCCGCCGAGAGGCGTTGCGTGAACACCGTCTTCGGTCCACAGGAGAGCGCTACGTCAGCTGACATCGAACGCGTGGTCGATGTTGTGCGCGAACGGGGCGGTATCGAAGCTACTCGTCGTATCGCCCGCGAGTATGCCGATCGAGCGCGTGAAGCGCTCGTGGGACTGCCATCCACACCGGCCCGAGAAGTCATGGATGCCGCGGTCGACTATGTGTTGGCCAGGGATCGATAAGGGCGTGCGCCTAGCTTCTACCGGCCATCTGGAGTAGGGCTCCCAGTGCACAGAAAAAACTTCAAGGTGTACACGGTGATTCTCACATCGGGTTTGCTGGCCGGCACCCTGGTCGGCGATCTGCTGGGTCGATTTCTTCCCGATGGCGTGGCCAAGGGTTTCTTTACGACATCCCTCAATGGAGTGTTTGGGCCACTGTCGATCGATCTGGCGGCGGTCGCTCTGACGCTGGGGCCGCTGACGATATCTGTTAATATTATGAGCTTAGTAGGGGTCGCTAGTGCGGCATATCTGTACCGGGCGTTCTTCTAGCCGGCGGGCGTGGCAGTCGGTTACGCGGAGGGAAAATCATGTTTGGATCAATTGGAATGCAGGAAATCGTACTCATCCTCTTTATCTTGCTACTGCTGTTTGGAGCCAAGCGGTTGCCTGAGTTGGGCGAATCCTTGGGCAAGGGCATCCGAGAGTTCAAACGCGGAGTCAGCGAGATCAAGGAGGATATTGAATCGGACGACCAGCCAAAGGATCGCTAGGTAGTTCCCAGAATCTGGGCCCGGTTATCCTCGACCTCGGCGCGCTCACGCAGGTCGTCAAACCAGGTTTCGAAAACCTCGCGCATCTTGGCGACGCGCAGCTGGCTCAGTAGCGACTCGCGCTCCCGTGCAAACGTTTCCGAATCGTACGGTTGTTTCTCCAGTAAGCGAATGAAGTAGAGACCGCGTGTGGCTTCGATTGGACCCGCAAGCTGTCCCTGGGCCAGCCCGAATGCCGCCCCGGCCACCTCGGTACCACTCCCGATGCCGGTGATGTTGTTTAGCCGCGTGAATGAGTTGGATGTCTCGACTTTCAGACCGAACTGCTGTGCCGCGGCATCGAGCCCACCGCTTTGGACCACGGCTTGAATTTCCGGCACCATCTCTCTGACGGCGGCTTGCTTTTTTTCGTCGATCAGATCAGCGCGCAGCGATTCCGCGACCTGCTCTAGAGCCACGTAGCCGGCAGGATATCGGTCGTCGACCCGAAGAACATAGAAACCGTCCCCGTGTTCCAGGGCGCCGCTCACCGCCCCCGGGTCGTTGGCAAACGCAAACTCGGCGAGCTCCCGGGCAGGGCCGATGCCTGGGATTACCAGTCCGTCTTCGAACAGTGGTGATTGGATCGGTTCGACATCGTGCTCGGCGGCGACGGCCGAAAAATCGGCCCCATCCGCGCTGGCGTCCTGAGCGAACGCACGAGCCGCTTCGCGGGCCGCCTCTCGAGCCGACGGTGAAGCCTCGATCTGCAACAGGATGTGGCGGGCTCGAAGCCGCGTGTCACCGCCGTCGTCCAGCCGGTCCTCGAGCTTGATGATGTGATACCCGAACTCGGTCAATACAGCCGGCGAAACCTGGCCTTTGTCGAGACTCTCGACGGCACGCTGGAAAGCCGGCGCCATCGTTTTCGGTGCGAACCAACCCAACTCACCACCATTGTCGCGGGTTAGGGCGTCTTCTGACTCGGCACGGGCCAGGACCGGAAAATCGGTGTCTGGCAGCGCTGCTACGCGGGCCAAACTGTCGGCCCGGCTCTTCACCCGTGCCGAATCGGCAGCCGAGACCACCGGTCGAAAACTGACGTAGCGGATTTGCGCGCTGGGGTCGCGATAGTATTGCTCGCGGTTCGACTCGTAGGCTTGCTGAACCTCGTCGTCGGTGACGCTAACCTCTTCGTCAGCGACGAGCCGTTCGGGATCCAGAAACAGGTACTGAATGCGAGCTCGCTCGTTCTGCGATCGATACATCTCGAGCAGTTCGGCGTCGGTCACGTTCACGCCGGCGACGACTTGCTCCTGCAGCTTTTGCAGCGGCAGGTTGACTCGAAGCTGGGCCTCGTACTCGGCCCAGGTTGGCGCCAGCGCGGGGTCTGCGAGCGCGCGTCGGTACTTCTCGATGTCGAACTGACCGTCGGTTTGGAAAGCCGGAAGATTGACGATGTCCCGAGGTGGGTTGGAGCGGATGAACTCGATCAGCTCAGTGTCGGTAACGCTGAGGTCGCGGCGCGTAGCTTCACGCTGTAATAGCGCAAAATCGACGACCGCCTCCCATGCCTCCTCTTCGAGCTGGCTCTGTTGCTCCGCTGATAGTATCCCGCTAGGGGCTTGCTGCTGGGCTTGTTCGTAGAGTAGGCGGTACTGCCGCTGGTATTCGTCGATCGAGATCTCGGCACCGTTCACCGAGCCCAATCGGGTCGGTGATCCAGCGCCGCTGGGCCCGCGGCCCGAAAAGTCCATACCCCACTCGAACACCATCAAGCCAACGAAGGAAATGGACACCAGGATCATGATGATCTTGGTCGAGTCGCGAAGCTGCTTCATCATGTGATGTATCGTCCTCGAAAAGCGGAATCAGAGTTAGATATGAAAACTGAAAATACCGCCACCAGGTTATCACGTCGAGGATCCAGCGGTCGTTGCATGGCCCATACCCGGTCCGTATACTGCTGTTCCGCATGGTAATGCGCCCGACCGAGGATCCCGCCGAGGGAGATCTCGCCAGCACGACGTTGGCCGAGATCTACGTGCAGCAAGGTCTGTACGAGCGCGCTGTCGCTATCTATCAACGGCTAGCGACTCGAGCGCCGGACGACGTCGAAGTGGCGCAACGAATCGCTGCGCTGCTGGCAGAGATGGAGCGCAGCCAGGCTGGGGATAAGCCGGTTGCCGCGTCACCGGATCCGGAGTTCGAGCAGTGGCTCAGCCACCGTTAGAGGCGCAGGGCGACCCGCTGGCTACTCCGGCCGCGCGGCGAGACGCACTGCGCTCCCGGCTCGGGTCGGTTGACGCCACCGCGATGCTCATCACGGGCCTTTCCAACATCCGCTATCTGAGCGGGTTTTCCGGCTCGGCCGGTGCGCTCGTGGTGACCGCTGAGGGCCACGACAGCCTGATGACCGACTTCCGCTACACGGGGCAAGTCGGCGAGGAGGTCGACCCCGGTATCGTGACCGAGATCCATAACGAGAACGCGATATCGGCCGCCCGGAAATGGCTGGCTCGTGAGAATCACACCAAAGTGGTGTTCGAAAGCCGGTACATGTCGGTGGCCGAGTGGATGGATTGGAAGTCCAGCGACGGAGCGCAGCTCGAGGCCGTTACCGGTTGGGTGGTGGCACTCAGGATGAGGAAGTCCGAGCCGGAGCTGATGGCGCTCAGACGAGCGGCGGCAGTGGCGGATGGGGCGCTGGCCGAGGTCCTGGGCATGATTCGGCCGGGCGTCACTGAGCTGCAGTTGGCCGCGCGGCTCGACATGGCGGTGATCGAGCATGGCGGCCAGGGGTCGGCCTTCGAGACGATAGTCCAGTTTGGTGAACACTCGGCGCGGCCCCACGCGCGCCCGACGCACCGGAAGTTGGCCCGCGGCGAAGTCGTCTTGTTCGATTTTGGAGCCATCGTGGACGGGTATGCCAGCGACATGTCCCGCACCGTCGCCTGCGGTCGACCCGATCCCGAGCTCGAGTCTGTCTACGCGATCGTGCTTAAGGCTCAACGAACCGCGCTCGATGGTCTCTGCGCCGGAATGTCGGGCCGGGACGCCGATGCGCTTGGGCGGGACGTAATCGAGGCGGCTGGGTACGGACCTCAGTTTGGACATTCGCTTGGTCATGGCATCGGGCTTGAGGTGCACGAACCCCCCGGCATGTCGCGACTTAGCGAGTGGCGTCTGGAGGCCGATACGGTGGTAACGGTCGAACCCGGCGTCTATATTGAAGGATTGGGTGGCGTACGCATAGAGGACGTCGTACGGGTAGGTTGTTCGGCCATCGAGGTTTTGACGAGCGCGCCCAAAGACGATTTCATCGTCCTCTAGTTTCTCCCTTTCTCAGACATGGCAACCACCGCAGACTTTCGCAACGGCATGGTGCTCAGGATTGAAGGTGACCTGTGGCAGGTCACGTTCTTTCAGCACGTTAAACCCGGTAAGGGCGGTGCCTTCGTGCGCACCAAGCTGAAGCGGGTGGATACCGGCCAGGTGGTCGACCGGACATATCGCGCCGGTGAGCGGGTCGAGGAGGTGAGGCTCGAACGACGGCGTATGCAGTACCTGTACTCGAGCGATCACCATGCGTACTTCATGGATTTGGAGACCTTCGAGCAGCACGCTGTGAGCGAGGCTATGCTCGACGACCAGAAGTTGTTCTTGATAGAGAACACAGTTTGCGACCTGCTGATGCATGACGGTGGTACTATCGGTGTCGAGTTGCCCAACTTCATTGAGGCTGAAATAGTGGAGACCGAGCCTGGGGTGCGAGGCGACACGGCCACCGGCGGTACCAAGCCAGCCCGATTGGTTACTGGCGCCATCATTCAGGTACCTTTGTTTGTCAATCGCGGTCAGAAGGTCCGGATCGACACGAGAAGTCGTGAATACCTGGAGCGAGTGACGTGAAGAAGGAAAAGCTCCTGAAGTTGATTCGGCTCGTCGAGGAGAGTGACATCGATGAGCTCGAGATTCGCCGCTGGGGTCACGCGGTGCGCATCGTCAAGAATCATCGAGCTGAAAAACGAAGCGGTGACGTAGAAGTTCATACTGTCGGTTCGGCGCCTGCTCCATCGCCGACGAGTGACGCTCCGAGCATCGCTGGAGACGACTCTTCCGTGGGCACCGGCCACCAGGTCACCTCACCGATGGTTGGCACGTTCTATCGTTCCCCGGCGCCCGAAGCGCCGGCCTTCGTTGAGGTCGGTGATTCCGTTCGTCCGGGGCAGACGCTCTGTATTCTCGAAGCCATGAAGCTCATGAACGAGCTGGAAGCCGAGATCGGAGGCGTGATTCGAAAGATCCTCGTTGAGAACGGCCAACCGGTGGAGTACGGTCAAGTTCTTTTCGAGATCGACACGGCTTAATTGCTTAGCAAAGTCCTGATCGCTAACCGGGGGGAGATCGCCCTCCGGATCATTCGCGCCTGTAAGCTGCTGGGACTCAAGTCGGTAGCGGTGCACTCTGAGGCCGACAACGACGCTCTGCATGTGCGGTTCGCCGATGAGGCGGTTTGCGTCGGCCCCGGCCCGGCCACGCAGTCGTACCTAAACATCCCTCGCTTGATCGCGGCTGCCGAGATCACCGGCGCCGACGCGGTCCACCCAGGTTATGGCTTTCTCGCTGAAAACGCCGAGTTTGCGGAGATCTGCCGTGACTCGCAATTGTTGTTTATCGGTCCCACCCCCGAGCAGATCCGGCAGATGGGGGATAAGGCTGAGGCCCGGCGGGTGATGGCCGCGGCCGGCGTACCAGTCGTGCCTGGATCGCCGCAGCTGACGGACGACCTGGGCCAAGCCCTCACCGCGGCTCAGGAGGTGGGCTTCCCGGTGTTGATCAAGGCGACCGCCGGTGGTGGGGGCAAGGGGATGCGAGTGGCGCGCGACGCCACCGAGGTTGAGCGCGTCCTGCCGCAAGCCCAACGCGAGGCTGAAGCGAACTTTGGGGACGGGCGATTGTACATCGAGAAATACCTTCGACAGCCGCGGCACATAGAGATTCAAGTCTTGGGTGATCAACACGGCAACGTCGTGCATCTGGGTGAGCGAGATTGTTCTGCTCAACGTAGACACCAAAAGCTGCTTGAGGAGGCGCCGTCGCCAGCTGTAGACGAGACGCTGCGGGCGCGAATGGGGGAAGCCGCGGTGCAGGGTGCGAAGCGAATCGAC
>JBFGIA010000075.1:0-11778 GCA_041577935.1 Gemmatimonadota bacterium
GGCCCATACTCCCAAGCGGTGGTATTCAGACTGAACGTGCTGCCCGCGCGGGCTCGCGTGAGTCGCTGATCGACCTCCGGCGCCGGCAGTCTGGCGCCGCTCCCGGGGTTCGACGAACGACCCGCGGGGAGTCCAATCGGCCTTTCGCGAACCGCCAACCGCGCATCACCGGAAGCGGATATCGGACCCTCCCCAACCGGTCGCTCGACCGACTCGACGCCCGACGCACGCGAGTTGCTCAACCGTGGCTGAGGAACCGTCGAACCCGCGTCGGCCACTGAACCCAGCACCCGCGGGGCCACCGGCACTGGCGTTTGCCCCAACTGGAACGCCGAACCCTCCGGCAGCTCTGAGGGAGCGCTCTCCTGCGCCGCTCGCTGATCTCGCGTCGAGAGCAGCGGAGTCGGTCCGTCAGGCGGCTCTTCTGGCGCGTCTCGGGCCTCTACAAACGTGAACCGCATCGGCAGCGCGTCGGCTTCGGCTGCCACCGGTTGAACGCTTACCAACCAGCCCCAGACCGGGGCCACCAACAGCGCGTGCAGAAGCACCGAGAACAGCAGTGCAAAGCGCGACGAATCATCTTCGAGCATCGACATCGAATAATCCAATATAGTGGGACGCCCAGAGGTCGCCTTTTGCTTCCCCTGGGCAAAAAAATACCCGACTCGCGGTCGGGTTGGGTGTCCGAATCAGTGTGGCGGATGACGCCCGCCGAATGTTGAAGGGCTAGAGGCTGCGGACGAAGGCCTCGACGCGGCCAAACGCGCGATGATCCCGCAGCGGATTGTCCTCGCCGGTGACGCGACTGGCGATGTCGGTCGATAGCATAATCAAGAGCGAAAGCCCCACCCACCACTTGAAGAGTGGTGGCGCGATCCCAGACCCTTCCACCAGCATGAACAAGACGAGCGCCATCACGTGCGGTCCGACGACGAGCCACCCCTCACGAGACGGTGTCATGTCTTGCTGATCTTTGGCCGCATCGCTCGTATCCGCATCAGCCGCTTCCCGTTCAGCCGACCCGTCCTCCTCATCCTCCTCATCCTCGATGCTAAACCGGTCGAGCAGCGCCGCCGGCACCGCGGCCAACACCGTGGTGAGCGAGTAGACGACCGCGATCGGGAACAAAAGCATCTCGAAGAGCGGGTTCATTGAGCCGGCTTGACCGGGCGGCATGTGATGGCGCGCGATGCGTCCCTGTGACTTCTCGAACGTCGCGTAGAAGTGGATCACGTACTCATGGGCGGCGTTCAGCTTCTGGATGCGGTGCGTGGCCTCATCGTAACCACCGTTGGCGGCAAATCGATCGGGGTGGATCTGCTTGGCGCGCGATCGATAGGCACGGTGGATGTCGTCGAGCAATACCGGAGCAAACAGGCCGAGCGACCGCAACGCCTCGCGATACGTCACCTCGTCGTATTCGCCCCGCCGATCCGAAACCCGCGGTTTGCGCTCGCTCATGGCGCCGACGCGCTCCCGGGCGGCTGCCCGGGCCCTCGCTCCTCGTCGGTCGTCACCACCGGCTCGGCCTCGGTTGCTGGCGCGTCTCCGGCACTACCCGGTTCGACCGTCTCCGCCGCCGGTGGGTGGGTGACCGTCATCGCCATAGCGGCGGCCGCGTGGGCCCGCTCGTCCCCCATAAACTCCGACGGATCGACAACGTAATCTTCATCCGGCATGTCGAGGAAGTACGACTTGCATGCGTGGTCGAGCAGATCAACCGTCAACTCCGGTTTGGTCCCTAGATATCGAGCCGAGTCACACAAGTGATCGACGATATCCCGCGGGTGACAGTTCCGTGGAGAGATACCGTTCGGCTCGTAGTACTGGCGGTAGATGTAGGCGACCCGGCCGGCCACAAACGGTATCTGTCTCGAAACGCAGACGCGCCGAAAAATCTGAACGAACTGCTCGTAGTCCGGGCTCGGCACATGAATCTTGTAGTGAATCCGACGCAGGAACGCCTCGTCCACGAGATCGAGCGGGTTCAAGTTCGTCGCAAAAATGAGCAGGCAATCGAACGGCACCGGGAACTTGTGACCGGTGTGCAGCGTCATGAAATCGATCCGCTTTTCAAGCGGGACGATCCAGCGGTTAAGGAGATCGCGCGGTCGTACCTGCTGCCGGCCAAAGTCATCGATGATGAGCACCCCGCCGTTGGCTTTCACCTGGAACGGTGCCTGATACACCTTGGCTTGCGGATCGAACTGTAGATCGAGCTGCTCAAGCGTGAGCTCGCCACCGGTGAACACCACCGGACGTGCGACGCGGGCGAACCGTCGATCGTACGTAGGCGCCGACTCCAGCAGCGTCGACTCTTCCCCGTCCACAGATACGGCCACCGTTTCGTCAGGTTTTGGCCGATGGTAGACCGGATCGTGGGTAATCATGATTTGCCCCTCGATGTCGACTGCGTAAGGAACGTACATGTCACCACCCAACATCCGGGCGATCGACTCCGCCATATTGGTCTTGCCGTTACCGGAGTCACCATAGAGGAACATCGATTTCGCCGAGTTGATCGCTGGACCGAGGTGTTCGATAAACGCCGGGTCCAGCACCAGATGCCCAAACCCGGATTGGATTCGATCTACGGTGATGTGCACTTTGCGAATCGTCTGAGCCTCGACCCAGGTTCGATACACTTCGATCGGCACCGGAGCCGGTCCAACGTATTGATTCGAAACCATCGCCTCGCGTGCCCGATCCCGTCCCCCACCGGTGAGATCGTACACGTAGCCGCCACGGCCATGGCCTTGGGTCCCGCGAACCTCGATAAACTGGCGATGTTGCAGATCGTGATAGAGATCATCGAGCAACCGGAACGGTAAGCACACAGCTTCGCTCAGTTCCTGTCCGGTGTGAGCACCCTTGGTATAGAGCGTCTTGATGATCAGATCGCCGATCGCTTCCTCGAGCAGACCGGTCTCCTCGATCGACTCGGGAATCGGCGGTTTGCGTGATCCCGCCTTGGGACCGGCGGTTTTGACTCCGAATCCAGCGTTCATTACATGGCCTCCGCAAATTGACAAGTCAGAACGTCACCGACCTCGGTCCCGGTCGCGGCGAGCGTTCCAACGGGCAGCTCGATCGCCTTTCGCGCCGGCTTGTGCCAAGGCGTCCGCTTGCCGGGGTCCAGCTTCGGATACATCGCGACCACTTCGCCCTCTGCGTTCACGAACACCACGTCTAGCGACTGTTTCATCCCGAACATGTGAACCGACTTACAGGGGTCCAGAACCATGCCCGACCCCGGCTCTAACGGTCCACGGCCCAATAGCCCGCGAAGACGCGGCCACCACCGATTCGCTAGCCAAACACGATTGCCCAGCTCGCGATCACGGGTCGCATTAACGACGCGCAACATCTTCACATCAATCCCTTCATCTGTTCGGTGATGTGAATGATCGCCGGCCCGAGAATCACCACGAACATCGCCGGGAAGATGAACAACACAAGCGGGAACACGAGCTTGATCGTCGTCTTGGCCGCCGCTTCCTCGGCCCGTTGCCGACGCTTGATGCGCAGCGTGTCCGAGTGGACGCGCAACGCCTTGGCGATCGACGTGCCGAAGCGGTCCGTTTGGATCAGCATGGCGGTCAATGACTTGAGGTCCGGGACGCCAGTCCGTTCGCCGAGATTGCGCATCGCTTCGTCGCGTGGCGTGCCGGCCCGAATCTCGAAGTTGAGCAACATCAGCTCTTCACTCATGATGTGGCTCACGTATTCGATCTCGTCCGACACTCTGAGGAGCGCCTGGTTCAAGCCGAGACCGGCTTCCACGCAGACGACCAGCAGGTCGAGCGTGTCTGCCAACGCCAGCTGAATGTCTTTCTGTCGCTTGCGAATCTTGCGCTTCACGGTCATCGACGGAATCACCCAGCCGATGAGCGCGGATACGCCGACGGCGATCATCATGCTTGGCCCGGCACTCGCTATAGTCCCCGTAAACAGGGCGCCCGCGGCGAGAGCTATCGCGGCCACGATCCGGACTCCGAAGTAAATCGGTAACGTGCCGGAGCCTCGGTAGCCGGCCTGTATCAACATCTGCTGGGTCTTCCCCCAATCGATCTCGCGGCGGGCCACCCGCTCGCCGAACGATTCGAGGATGCCCTGCATCTTCTCCCGCTTCTCCTGGCGGCGGCGGCGCTGTATGGCGTGTTGAATAGCGAACTGGTCGCTGCCACCAGACTGAAGCTCGCTGAGACGCCGCGAGATCGAGCGCGACCGCGCCGGGGCCATGGAAGCCAAGCCCCACACCAGCGCGATGACGGAGAACATGATTAGGCCGACGACGAGGTATAACAGCATCGCTCTCTACCTACACTTCGATGTTGATGATTCTTCGGATCACGAAAAAACCGATGACCTGAAGCACGGCGGCAACGGAAATGAGCAGGCGACCGATCTCCCTCTCCCACAGCACAGTCATGTACTCGCCGTTCAACAGGAAGATCAGGAAACCGACAGCAATGGGCAGTATACCCAACAGGTAACCGGTAAAGCGGCCCTGAGCGGTGTAGACCCGAACCTGTCGCTCGATCGTGAACCGCTCGCGAATCGTATACGAGATCTTGTCGAGGATCTCGGCCAGATTACCACCGACCTCGCGCTGGATAAGAACCGCGGTAACGAAGATTCGCATGTCGACGAGTTCGATCCGATCCGCCAGCGCGAGCAGTGAATCGTCTATGCTCAAACCGAATTTCTGCTCCTCAAAGACCCGTCGGAACTCTCCTGAGACCGGCTCGGGTGATTCGTCGGCCACCATCTGCAGGCCAGTCGAGAAGGCGTGCCCGGCTCGAATCGCGCGCCCCAGCAGGTCGATCGCCTCCGGGAAGCACTCCTCAAAAGCCCGCAATCGCTTGGTCTTGCGGCGCCGGACGTAGACGTATGGCAACGACGCGGCGAGCGCCGCTGTTGCTATCGCTACCATCGTGTTGTTCGCGATCAGCAGCGCCATCGTACCGAAAGCCACCGCCGCGCCAATCGTGATCAGCAGGAAAGTCCCAACCTGCCACGGCATGTCGGCCTGGTCGAGCAGGTGTTGCAGGTCTCGCGTTTGGGGGACACGGGCTACGACCGGCTGCAACCACTTGACATCGGCGCTCTTCGCCTCCTTGAAGAGATCACCGAACGGATCGGTGCCTTTCCCCTCGCCGCTGGGTTCGACGCCTGCCAAACGGCGGGCTAGATCGCGCTGACGCTTCCGGTCGCCCCACCACTCCAACAACACAGCGAGGACGACGACTGCGCACGCCACCGCTGCGAACACGAGGATCGCCAGCATAACATTGGGCGGAAGTCGATCCATCATGCTTCCTCTTTGGCCGAGAGGCCGTACTCGAGGTTCGAGAACATGGCGGTTGGCAGGTCGATGCCGCAGGTCTTGAGCTGCTCGGCGAATCGCGGCCGAATCCCGCTGGCCTTGAACTGCCCGATGACTTTGCCGTTCTCATCAATTCCCTGACGCTCGAACACAAAGATGTCCTGCATCGTGATCACGTCGCCTTCCATCCCGACGACCTCGGAGATCGAGATCAACCGACGCGTACCGTCGGCCAGGCGGTTGACCTGGATAATCACGTCTATCGCGCTGGCGATCTGTTGCCGCATCGCTTTGTCGGGCAAGTTCAAGTTCGCCATCGCGATCATCGTCTCGAGGCGGCTCATGGCGTCACGCGGAGCGTTTGCGTGAAGGGTGGTCAGGGAGCCGTCGTGTCCGGTGTTCATCGCCTGCAACATGTCGACCGCCTCGGAGCCACGAACCTCACCGACGATGATGCGGTCGGGTCGCATACGCAGCGCGTTGATCACCAGCTGACGAGCCGGAACCTCACCCAAGCCCTCGACGTTGGGGGGTCGCGTCTCCAACCGCACGACGTGGGGCTGGCGGAGCTGCAACTCGGCCGAGTCTTCAATCGTCACGATCCGCTCAGTAACCGGGATCGCGGACGACAACACGTTGAGCAGCGTCGTTTTACCCGAGCCGGTACCGCCCGAGATCAACGTGTTCAGGCGAGCCTTAATGATACCCTGAAGCAGCTCTAGCATTTGCGGCGTCAGCGTGTCATACCGCAGCAGATCATCTGCCGATAACGCATCTTTCTTGAACTTACGAATCGAAACGTGCGGACCATCAATCGCCAGCGGCGGAATCACCGCGTTGACACGTGACCCGTCGGCCAGCCGCGCGTCCACCATCGGGCTCGAATCATCGATTCGACGTCCCACCGCGGACACGATGCGGTCGATAACCTGCAACAAGTGTCGATCATCTTTGAACCGAACGTCCGTCTTTTCGAGCTTTCCGTTGCGCTCGATAAAAACGTCGTCGTATGTATTGACGAGGATATCGGAAACCGTCGGGTCTTGGAGCAACGGCTCGAGCGGCCCTAGACCGAAAATCTCGTGCAAGACCTGCTCTACCAATGCCTCGCGCTCGTCGTAGTTGAGCGGTGCCGATTCCTGATCGAGCAACCCTTGGACGACCTTCCGGATCTCGGCCACTACCTGATCCTGATCGTACTGGTCGAGGTTGGTGAGATTCAGCCTTTCGAGCAGTAGCTTATGGATCCGGCTCTTGATCTCGTGTGTGGTGTCATCGCCCCGTTGTATGCCGTCGGGTGAGATCGAGACCATGTCCGGATCGAACTCGTTCGGATCGAATCCCGTAGGCTCGACGGGTTCCGTGGCTGTTGCACCTGTCTCGGCTCCGGCTCGGCTGTCCTCGGCGGAGTCCCAGGGCAGCTTCTCCCTGTTCACCGCGCCCTCTTCCGAGAACAGCGGGATCGTGTACGGGTCTTTGTTGTCGCTCACGCGCGTTCACCTCCGACTACGGCCGGTGGCAGCATGAGGGCTTCTTCCTCATCGGCCTCCGAACCAAGGAAACTCTTCAAAGGATCCACCACCTTGCGGGAGAACCACCCCTTACGATGCGAGCTCGTGCTGGGGAGGCCGGTCATCTTGGCCGCCAGCGCTTCGAGCTCGTGGGTGTAGGGGCTGCTGTCATCGAGGATGACCGGCTGACCCGTGTTGATAGCGTAGATGACCGACTGATAGTCGTTCGGCAGGGCCCAATAGATCTCCATCCCGATCGACTTCTCGACATCTTCGAGCGTGATGTCGCAGTCGGGGTGATAACGGTTAACGACCAATCGCAGCTCACCGATGTTGGACAACCGACCGATCAGGTGTTGGCAACGCTGAATGTTGCGCAGCGATGGCAAGTCGGCGGTCGCGATCAGGTACACTTCGTCGGCCTTTTCGAAAGCCGCCAGCGTCCGCGCCGAGAACGAGTTCGACACGTCGACGAAGACATATTCGTAGTGCTGCTTCAGAAATTGGATGATCTGCTTCGCATGATCGGCGGTCACCGACTCTGCTCGTTCCGGATGGTACGGGGCAGACAACAGGTGTACGCCGGAGTCATGGCACTCGATGAACGAGGCCAGCAGACCCGCGTCCATACGGTGGAAGTTCTTCGCCAAGTCGACGAAGTTGAACCGCGGCTCGACGCCGAGATAGAGGGCGATCTCGCCGAGCTCCAGGTCGAGGTCGACGAGCACCGTTCGCTTGCCGGTCATGCGGTGGACCTGAATCGCCAAGTTCGTGGCAACGGTCGTCGAACCGGAACCGCCCTTGGTGCCAAAAAAGGCCAACAGCTTGCCGGGCTCGCGTCGAGCCGGACCGGCGGCCTGTGTGACTCTGGCGCCGAGCTTGCGACTGACGCGGCCGATCGCCGCCACCAGTGCGTCCTCGGTGACCGGCTTGGGCAGGTACTCGCTGATCCCGGCCTGCATCACCGTCATCAGGAACTCGGGTGATCCGTCGGTTCCGGCCGCGACCAACCGCAGCGCCGGATTCGTCTCGACCAGGAACTGCGCCAGCTTGCAGCCGAGAATCGGATCGTCCTCGAGATCGATGAACACGATCGAGGGTTGGACGACTCTCAGCTCCTCGAGGTGGCCGTGGCTGACTTCGGCGAAGGGGACGATAATCTCAAACGCCACCTCGACCGGTTGTGTCTCACCATCGCCGTTGCCGTGAAAGACGGCCCGGAACTTGGGGTCCGTCGATATGACGGCGCCGCTGATGGGGGTGTTATCGGTCACGGGGTACCTCGCTTGGCTACTCGACCAGTTGCACGAATCTGATGCCCGGAGCGGTGCCACCGTTGCCGCCACCGATACCGGACGCAAACATGATCCGTGCAATGACCTGCTGGTTTTGACCGCCTCCCTGAATGTCCTCGAAGAAGACGGCGAGAAAATTCGTGAACTCAATCGGCTGCTTGCCGGGATCGAACGGACGCGACGGGTTGAACACCGGGATAATGCCGACCCGCGGGCTGCCCTCCCAGTTGGGAGCCCAGTTGCTGCCCTCGACCGCGTTTGAGAACGTGTCCCAGTACGCACCCGAGTCGCGGTCCATCAACTCGTTCACACCATGACGGGTAGGACCTTCCATGTTCCCGCCCTCGATCCAATACTCCTCGCCGAGCGCGATGATGGCCGTGTTGCAGTTGGCGATGTTCCACCGGAATCGCGCACCACCGGTCGACGGAGCGCCCTCTGCATCGGGTACATCCCACGGGTAGTACCAGCTGGGCTGGAAATTGACAGGCCCACCCTGCTTCAGGTCGACCTGTCGACCAAAATCGTTGACGTACCCCAACCCGTCGTCGCCGGGGTTCCCCGGGTTGCGATAGTCGGAGCCATAGCCGTGGATGTTGGGGTCGTACTGATCGATCCCCTGGTCGAACTCCCCGTCGCCGTCGAAATCCAGAAACTGATCCGGAATGGCGAACGGCTTAACGCACGTCGCCCGGCCGGCCGGCTGCACCTGAGCCGTGGCGGTCGCGGCGATGTCGACCTCGCTGACGCCAAAAACGTTGGCGAACCAGGTCGCAACCGCGCTGCCGCGATCTTCCGTCCGACGAACCCGAGCGGTGACCCGAGCGAGCGCGAGATCGACATCGACATCCTCTGGCAAAACCGTTACCGCGTCTTTCCGCACCGTGTTTAAGCCCCCATACTGGATGGCCGTGTTTCGCGCGCGAGGCTCGTTGTCCTCGTCGATCAACAGCGAACCGGCCCCGGCCAGCGCCGCCGAGTCGGCCGCCCTCTGAGCTTCGCTCCTCGAGTTGAGCAGCATGCCCACGTCGACCGCCAGCGCAACCGCCGATAGCAGCGCAGTCATGGTAATCGCCACCAGTATCGCGGAACTCCCACGTTCGTCGTTCAGGGGGTTGGTCTTTCGGCCCGAAAGTGCACGCGTCATCTGCTAGACACCTCCGTCTCTTCCGGTTTGACCGGGGGACTTCTGGAGCGAACGCTTCCACTTCCATTCCTCGGGCTCACCAGTCGGAATCGGGGGCGGATCATCCGATGGCTGCACCAAGCGCGGGGTCACCAACACGAGCAGCTCACTCCGGTTCTGCCGCAGGTCCTGCGATTGGAAGAGCTTGCCCAGGATCGGGATGTGCCCGAGCACCGGAACCTTGGACAGGTTTTCGGCGATCGAGTTGTCGATCAGGCCCGCGATGGCGAAGGTCTGCCCGTCCTTGAGTTCGACCTCGGTCGTCGCCCGCCGCGACAGGATCGTCGGGATCTGGAAGCCAAACGCCTGCAAGCCGCTCGCGAAATCGAGCGTCGATACCTCAGGCTCGACCTTTAGCTTGATGTTGCCGCTGTTCTGCACCTTGGGTGTGAACACCAGCCGGATCCCGAACTCCTTGAAGATGAGCGTGATGGCGTCAGACTGTCCCTGCGAGACCGGGAACGGGAACTCACCCCCGGCGAGGAACGACGCTTCGACCCCGTCGAGCGCCAACAAGTTGGGTTCGGCCAGGCTCTTGAAGTCACCCTGGCTCTGAAGCGCGCGAATGAACGCGCTGAAACGCTCGTTATCGTGGAACAAGAACAGATTGATCTTGTCGGAGAACGCCGACTCGGGACCGCGCCGCGAGTTGACGAAGTTGTCACTGAACGGATTGAACTGACCCGTCGAGATGAGACCTTCGTCGTCACCCCGCGGGTTGTTCGGATCGAGCAGCAAGAAGTTCACCGACAACTCCTGCATGGCGGTGCGGCTCACCTCGGCGAACCTTACCTGCAGCAGGATCTGGTGCGGCCTGGGCACCGACATGTTGTTGACCACCATCGCTTCGGTGGATTCGGCGATTTCAACCGCCCGTTCCGCCGTCGTCGAGTTGGTCACGTTGCCTGACAGGATGTACGTGTTTCCGCTGGCCGTCACCTCGATCTGCTCGTCCGGGAACAAGGCTCGGAAGTGGGTCTCCAGAGCGGCCGCATCGAGGGTGACCTCGACCGGGTAGAGCGTACGCCCTCCCTCGGCGTCCCAGATCACCAGGCTCGTGGTGCCGATCTCGCGCCCGTGAATGAGCAACTCGTTGGGCGACACGACGACAGCTTCCGCTACGTCCGCGCTCGCCACTGACACTCGACGCATCGAGGCCGGGTGGGTAACCAGCTGAGCGGTACCCTTGGCCAGGTTGACCGTCCGACCCTCTTGGGATCCGGCGGCCTGTCCCGCTGCCGCGACGGGCTGCGTCAGGCCATACACAGCGATGCCGACGACGAGCGGGAGCAGGCGCGCCGAGAAGTGCCAACGGCGGTTGATGAGTTTGGGGGTTTTGACTCTCATGATTGGCCTCCGCCTAGAAGGTGGTTTCGGTGCGCTGGGTTCCGTTGAACGTCACGATTCTCTGTCCGGCGCGACGTGGGCCTGAGGAACGGACCACTGGGCGGGCGGAACGCACGAGCGTGCCAGCCCGAACACCATCGGTCTCAACCTCTTCCATGTCGAGCATGTTGCGCAGCGCAAGATGGATCCGGCCTTCGGTCGATGCCAACGTCAGCTTCTCCGATTGCTCAGGTGTAACGAGAAGCGTGATGACGGTGACCGTCTGCGGCGTACCCTCTTCGTCGCGCTGAATCGTCTGGCCCGCGGCCAGCGTCTGGACGTTCTGCAGAATCACTCGCGTCGTCGCCGCTTCGCGCTCGGAGGTCGGGTTCAGCGTCACCAAGACGTCGACTCTGGTGCTCGGCAGGACAAAACCGGCCACACCGATCACCTCGTCGACCTTGACGCTGACCGCACGCATCCCCTCCGGGATCACGATCGGCAGGCCACCACCGGATTCCTTGCTCGCCATCTTGGCTGATAGCAGAGGCTCGTTCATGCTGACCGCCTGAATCAAACCATGACCCACGATCTTCTGGGCGTCTCTGGCATAGCCCGGCGGAACATTGTTGCTCGGCCAATCGACCATCTTGATGTCGGCGGAGCTCAGCACCGATCCAACCGGCATGTCGCGCGCAGCCACCGCCACCTGAGTGGCGCTGGGCTGACTCCTGACTGCCGTTTGCACTGGCTCACGCAAGTAGTTCATCGCGAGATAGCCCGCCGTGCCGCCCGAAACGAGCGCCAGCACGAGCGCCATCCATTTTCTACGCTTGCGGTTCATTGGTTTCCTCCCGTGCCTGGTAGCAGGCCTGTCCCTCGTTTACTAGCTACTACTGGTCTACTCGTTACTACTAGTTGAGCATTTGCTACTCGTTACGCATGATGACGGTCGTCGACAGGGTGATCGCCCCGTTCATGTCGTCATCGGGCCCATCCAGGAACGCAACTATCGGGCCTATGAACTGAAACTGGTACGGATAATCGAGCTGTACCGTCGTCGGGGTGCCGGTCCCGCCGCCAAGCCCGGTGATCGTCACCGTGCTCTGTCCGGGATCGAGCGCGGCCGCC
>JBFGIA010000076.1:0-11763 GCA_041577935.1 Gemmatimonadota bacterium
CAACCGGTACTCAACCACCGGGTCACCGACCCTCGCCAACGCGCAGCCGATTCTCGTCAACTACCGGGATGGTTTTCTGGCCGTCGCCCACAACGGCAACCTCGTCAACGCGCGGACGCTCCGAAACCGGCTCGAAGATGCAGGGTCGATATTCCAATCGACGATGGACACCGAAGTGCTGGTCCATTTGATCGCCGCATCGCGTCAGCCGTCACGCGACCTGGCTGTGCTCGAGGCGCTCGACCAGCTGGCCGGCGCTTTCTCGTTCTTGATCCTCACAGCCGATGCACTGTATGCCGCGCGCGATCCCTATGGGTTTCGGCCGCTCTCTGTCGGTCGCCGTGGTGAGACGGTGGTCGTTGCATCAGAGACGTGTGCACTCGACCTCGTCGGCGCCCAGTTCGAGCGTGAGGTCGAGCCAGGCGAAGTCATCAAGGTCACCCCGGGCGGGAACGTGATGACCCTGCGACACGAACCTGCCGATGTCGAGTGCATGTGCGTTTTCGAGCAGATCTACTTTGCGCGGCCCGACTCGGTCGTGTTTGGCATGAGCGCGGCAGACGCGCGACGCGCTATGGGTCGCGAGCTCGCTCGTGAGCATCCCGCGAGTGGCGACTGTGTGTTCTCGGTTCCGGATTCCAGCAATGCGGCGGCCGCTGGTTTTGCCGAGCAGAGTGGCCTGCCGCTAGAGCATGGCCTGATCCGTAACCACTACATCGGTCGAACGTTTATACAGCCGGCTCAAGACGTGCGCGATTTCGGCGTCAAGATCAAGTACAACCCGGTAACGAGCGTCATCAAGGAGCAGCGGGTAGTAATCGTAGACGACTCGATCGTCCGGGGGACTACCTCGGGCGCATTGGTGCGACTCGTTCGCGGGGCCGGCGCACGAGAGGTTCACTTGAGGATCGCATCGCCACCGTTACGCCACCCCTGCTACTACGGGATCGACATCCCCAAGCGATCGGAGTTGGTAGCCGCGCAGATGTCAACCGACGAGATCGCCGAGCAGGTCGGAGCCGACTCGCTGGCGTATCTGTCGTTTGACGGGCTCTACCGGGCAGTAGGGGCTCGCGACCGCCATTGCGATGCTTGCTTTAGCGGGAACTACCGGGTATCAGTTGAACCCGGGATCGATGACAAAGCGGCTTTCGAGCCAACGATCGCGCCGGGGGTTCCTTCCCCGCTCGGGCAATAAGGAACGGGAGGCGCCGTGCCAGTAAGACATCGTCGCTATGGTGGAACACCTCAGACTGTTCTCGCGGATTACATCGAACGAAACTCTCGTCGCTGGCTCGAAGCGTGGCTCGATGACGTCAAAACCGACGGGGGCACGGAGCACTATCACGATGTCGAGGACACCGCAGAGCTGATCCGCGACACGGAGGCCCTCTATCACTATCTGGCGTTGTGGCTTCGCACGGCCGAATGGGACCGGAGGATCGACCCCCATTACAGGAGAATCGGACGGACCCGACGCGAGGCGGGCTTTCCGTTAAACGAGGTCATTCGCGCGAGTTTGCTCGCCAAGCGACACTTGTGGGACGGTGTCGTCGCTGACCACCAACTGTCGACTGCATTGGAACTCGATGCATCAAAGGCGATTGGGATGTTCTACGACCGGGCGATCTACTACATGATCGTGGGCTACGAACAGGACCAGGACTAGGGTTGTTCCCGAGGCGGCTCGGGTTCGACGATCTCAACCCCATTCTCGATCGTCGTCGGCTTGTTTTCGTCCTCCCGCAGCAAATGATCCACGTATAGAACGACCGCCAAGAAGACGATCAGCGCTACCAGCCCCAGCGCCCATCTGCTGGGGCGACGACTATGCATCGCTCTGGTTGGTTTCGCCGGTCGCTGAGCGACGCATCGCCTGTCGGATCGCGATAGCCAACTCCGATACCGCTGGCATGGGACGCTGATAGCCAACGACCCGGTACGCCCAGTTTGGCTCTGTCGTCAGGATCTGAACTCCAAACATCGTCCGCTGGACGTCCAGCACCCGGTCCCACGGGATCCGCCGGTAGCGCCACAGATATTTGACACCGAGATCCTTGGGCCCGACACGGATGGCGGGTGCCACGTAGGCGCCCAAGCCGACGCTGAAGAGCGACCACAGCAGAATGAACCAACGGTGGACAAAAACGTCGATCGAGAAGAGGTAGAGGAAAAGCACAGCGCTGCCAAAGAACCATCCCTTCAGCAACCACCGTACTGCGGGGTACGCAAACTCCATGGCTACGCCTCTTGCTCGACGAGCGCGAAGTCGATCTGACGAGCGTCCTTGTTGACGGCCTGGACGGATACCCGGACCGGGTCTGCCAGCCGAAATCGACGTCCTGTGTTCTGGCCCAGCAGCGCGTAATGATCTTCGTTGAACTCGTAGTAGTCATCGTCTAGCCCGCTAACGTGCACGAGTCCATCGACGAAGTAGTCATCGAGTCGAACAAAGAACCCGAATGAGCGCACGCGGCTGATGCAGCCCGAGAATTCATCCCCGATGTGGCGCTCCATGAACTCTACTTTTTTCAGATCGATCGAGTCGCGCTCGGCGTCATCGGCGACCCGCTCTCGAAGCGATGCGTGTTCGGCGGTTTTCTCGAGTCTGGCGATCAACCTTTCTCGCCGCGTGGTGTCCTTCCACCGCTCCCCCGCGTTGTGGCGCTTCAAAACCCGATGTACGACCAGATCGGGATAGCGGCGAATCGGTGACGTGAAGTGCCCGTAATGCTCCGCAGCTAAACCGAAATGGCCGTTATTCTCGACCTGATAACTCGCCCTCATCATAGAAGTGAGAACCACGCTGTTGGTTAATTCTTCCTCGGGTCTACCCTTGACGTCAGAAAGAAGCTTGGCCAGGTGTTGCGGTTCGATCTCGCTTCCGCGACCCGTCAGCGGGCAACCGCAGACGGCGGCGAAGCGACGGATGCGCTCGACTTTCTCCGGCGATGGTCGTTCATGGACGCGGTAGATGAACGGGATTTTATGCTCGCTTGCATGTCGGGCGACGATCTCGTTGGCCAACAACATGAACTCCTCGATCAACCGCATGCTGTCGAGCCGCACTTTCTCGTTGATGTTGATCGGGAACCCGTCTTCGTCGAGCTCCACGGCCGCCTCGGGTAGATCGAAATCGAGACTGCCCCGCTCAGCACGCCGGTTCCGCAGCACTTTGGCGAGTCGCCTCAGCGTCTGCAGTTCCCACATGACCTCCTTGTGCTCCTCGACCTCGGGCTGGCTTTGGATCATCGCCTGGGCCTCCACGTAGTTTAGCCGGAACTGACTCCGGATCACCGTCTCGGCGATCTTGTAGTCCCGCACGTTGGCGTCACCGTCGACGGTCGCGATGACCGAGTACGTGAGCCGATCCTTGTTCGGCACAAGCGAGCACAGGTCGTTTGACAACCGCTCGGGAAGCATCGGAATGACCCGGTCCACCAGATAGATCGACGTCGCCCGCTCGTAGGCCTCCTCGTCGATCTCACTGTCCATCGTCACGTAGTGGCTAACGTCCGCGATGTGAATCCCGATCTCGTAGAGATCGTCGTCGAGTTGTCGCACCGACAGCGCATCGTCGAAATCTTTGGCGTCTGCCGGGTCGATCGTGAACGCGACCCTGTCGCGCAGGTCCAGGCGGCGGCCAGCTTCCAACTCCAAATCTACGACGATTTCCGTTGCGGAAGACTCGACTTCGGCGGGAAACTCGGTATCGAGTCCATGGCCCATGATGATCGACAGGATATCGACCCCAGGGGTGTCGGCATCACCCAGGACTTCGGTAATCCGTCCCTCGGGGCTCTTGGTGCCGTCGCCCCAGTCGTCGATCGTCGCGACGACCTTTTGTCCCTCGCTAGCGTCCTGCAAGTGTTCGCCTGCCACGAACACGTCAAACCGGAGACGTGGGTTGTCGGGGCGAACGAAACCGAAGTGCTTCCCGTGCTGGAGCGTTCCGACGACCTTGGCCCTGGCGCGCTCGAGAACGCGGATCACTTGGCCCTCGGGATTCCCGGCGCGACGGCGATGCTCGGTCCGCGCGACGACACGATCCCCGTGGCGAGCCCCGGCGAGTCGGTGCGACGGCACGAATATGTCCGGACCTGGGACCCGGCGCTCCGGGACCACAAACCCGGCTCCGCCACGAGTCCCGTCGAGACGCCCAACCACCAAGTTGATCTGCTCCGGTAACGCGTAGCGCTGACCCTTGATCCGGTAGATTGTGCCCTCGTCGGTAAGGCGGGTGAGCGTGGCCTTGAGCGCTTGATACCCATCGTCGCCAACCCCGAGCCCGCGTGCGATCTCCTTTAGCTTGAGCGGTCGCTTGGCGCGCTCGCCAAGGTGTTCGACAATCCTGCGCTCTAGCGCGTCATCACTCAAAAGGATTCCGCTTCGTCAATCAACATGATCGGGATGTCGTCTTTGACCGGGTAACGCAATCGGCAGACGTTGCATTCGAGCACCTGTTCGCTCTCCTTGTACTCGAGGTCCCCTTTGCACTTGGGGCAAGCGAGGATCTCCAGCAACTCCTTGTCTAGCGCCATTGCGGGCTCCTTTCTTTGCTATTGTTTGATCGTTCGATGCAACTCATGGCCTGTAGCCAAAGAACTTGAGGTCGGCTTCGCGTCGCGACCACTTTTTCCTCACCTTGACCTGTAGCGACAGGTGAATCGGGCCGCCCACCAGCGCTTCGATCGCCCGGCGAGCTCGGATCCCGATCGCTTTCACCTTCTTTCCGCCTTGTCCGATCACCATGCCCTTCTGGCTTTCGCGCTCGACATACAGCGTTGCTGCCAGCGCGGTCTTCCTTCTGTCGCCGCTCGGCTCGGTCCAATCGGTAACCACGGGGTGGACGCTGTACGGAAGCTCTGCGCCCAGTTCTCGATAACACGCCTCTCGGATAAGCTCTGCGCTCAAGAACCGAAGGCTCAGATCGGTCAGTTCTTCTTCGGGATAGAAGAACGGTTGCTCGGGCAACAACTCGCGAGTGGCAGCGAGCAACTCGTCGACTCCTTCGCCGATAGTCGCGCTCACCGGGTAACATCCGGCCCACGAGAACACGCTGGCCCAGGCCGAAGTTCTGCGATCGAGTACATCTCGGGATTCTCGGTCCGACTTGGTGAGCACGAGGAGGACCGGTGCGGCTTTCGCCTGAAGCAAGGTCAACAGCTTGCGCTCAGGGTCGGAGACTTCGTCCCCATCGACCAGCCAGTAGATCACGTCGACGCCCTCGATCGCTGCCCGGGCGCTCTCGACCATCGCCGCCTGCAATGCGTACGCCGGTTCGAGCAAGCCAGGCGTATCAACAAATACGATCTGGGTGTTTGCCTCAACGCGGAAGCCGGGTATCCGATGACGGGTCGTCTGGGCCTTGGGGCTGACTGCCGCGAGGTGCACACCGACAAGTCGATTGAGCAGCGTCGACTTTCCCACGTTCGGCCGACCGATCAACGCCACGAATCCGGCGCGGGTCATTCTGGGGTTCATCACGACGAATCGTAATAGATTGTCATTTATCGTGTTGCGTGCTTCTCATGAGAAACGACCTCACAGGCTGACGCAGCGAATCGGTTTGCGCTCGGCAGCTCTCGCATCGGTCGGTGCCGCTTTGGCACTTGTGACCGGCACGGCGCTCGGACAGCAGTTGTCACCACCGGCTGTCTTTCCGATGGCGCTCGGCAACACCTGGATCTACAGCGGGACGATACGCTGGACGCCGGCCGGCTCCAATGAGGTCTTCGAAAAAGAGATCGACTGGACGATGGAGATCGTCGACGTAATCGAGCGCCTCGGACTCCGAGCGGCCGCACTGGAGGGCCACCCTGGCGACCTGGCGTGGTACGAGGAGGATCGCCAGCGGCGCCGACATCTGGTGGTCGCGATCGGCGAGGGCCAGACCGAACAACTCTATCTGCTTAGCAACGAACGCGCCGTCGAGGTCGAAGAACGGCTCCGTGACTCCGACGACTCGCTAATCGATCTGCTCGCCGATTATGAGCTTTTCCTCGATCTTCCACTGTCACATCTCAAGCGGTTCTGTGATCTTCAATCTCGAACTCGTCAGGACTACCTATACTGTTGGCTGGTCGAGAGCGTGCAGCCTCTCGCTGGGCTCGACGTCGAGGGCGTCGACCCGGAGGTCGCCCGGACGCAGTACCGCGTCAGCCATCGCACGCTGCCCGACCACCGCATCATCGAGTACGTCTCGGGTGTGGGCATTGCGTCGTATGTCTACGGCCATCACGGAACGGTGTCTGAGGTCGATGTCCGCCTCACCGAAGCCAACCTTGAGGCTCGATGAACACTAAGGTGATCCGGGCCGATAATCGACTGCGTGTGTACACGGCGGTCGCCCTGGTCGTCATCGTGGTGGCCGGGTTTGTGACCTACGACTGGTCCCAGCGCGTATTGGTTGAGGTCGAAAAGCTCGCCCAGTACGATCGCCAGCTCGCCTTCGACCGGGCCGCGTCGTTCCTGAAGATGGCAGCTGCCTTGGTCGGCGTCACGACGGCTTTGGTCGCGATCAGTGAGGCGCGAAAGGCACGTCGATCGCTGTCGGCGGGAGAGTGGCCGCCACCGGGAACACGCGTCCTCGTGGACACGTCTGTTATAAAGGGTGAGCCCGCTCGTCGCCGAGCCAATTTCATACTCGTGTTGTCGACGGTGATGCTCGCGATGGCCGTCGGGCTGCAAGTTTTCACCTGGGTGCTCGTACGGTCGTACGTAACCCAGTAAGCGAATGCCGGAGCTTCCCGAGATCGTCGCCTACCAGCGCGCGCTCGAGCCGCGAATCGTGGGCGCGACGCTACTTGACGTTCGACTGCGGTCGTTCGCACTCCTCAAGACGTTTGAACCATCGCTGGACGAGCTCGTGGAACGACGCGTCAGGGACGTCGACCGGATCGGCAAGCGTCTCGTAATCGGTTTCGACCCCGATCTCTTCATGGTCCTGCACCTCATGGTGGCGGGTCGACTGCGGTGGGCAGAGGCGAAATGGGAGATTCCCCGCAAGCGAGGACTGGCGGCGTTTGACTTTTCGACCGGCTCGCTGTTGCTGACCGAAGCCGGCACAAAGCGTCGCGTGGCGCTGCACGTGGTCCGCGGGCCCGACGCGCTCCAGGCGCTCGACCCCGGTGGCATCGAGGTTCTCGACGCGCCGCTCGAAGCGTTCCACGAGGCTCTCCTCCGAGGACGGCATACCCTCAAGCGAGCGCTGACCGATCCTCGGGCCTTTAGCGGGATCGGCGGCGCGTTTGCCGACGAGATCCTGCACGCCGCCAAACTGTCACCGCTGCAACTGAACACCAACCTCGCTGCCGGTGAGGTCGAGCGCCTATGGCGAGCTGCGCAGCGAATCCTCGAGGAATGGATCGAGATCCGGTGCACCGAGGTCGGAGACGGGTTCCCCGAAAAGGTGACCGCCTTTCATCCCCAGATGGCTGTCCACGGCAAGTACCGCGAGTTGTGCCCGGTGTGTGACACGCGGATTCAGCGCATCGTCTACGCCGACCGAGAGACGAATTACTGCCCCACCTGCCAGACCGATGGTCGGCTGCTGGCTGATCGCGCGCTGAGCCGATTGCTCAAGGACGATTGGCCGAGCTCGGTCGAGGAATTGGAGGAGGGTTGACGGCAGCGCCGCGAGTCGAGACCCAACCCGGCCCAGAAGCCAGCGATCGAGCCGAGCAGCGCACCGACCGCACATAGCCCTTCACTGCACCCGTCGTGGATGAGCGCCGCCAATCCCAGCCCACCGGCGGCGCCGATCCCGGCGCCGATCCACGCCCCATCGAAATCGGAATCACACCCGTCGTTCTCGATCTGCAGGACCACCGACCCCTCCTGAGCTGCGTTGAGTGGCACCGAGCGGAATTGCGCCCGTGCGTCACCGTGCAAGAGCAACATCAGAACCAAAGCGCTCAGCATCGCTTTCATCGAGTCACCTCAACATCGAACGTTGGTGGGTCAGCAATCCGACAGCCGAAAGCTAAACGACTTCGGGCGTTTGACGTAGTCGTGGTCACAGCTGTTGTTGTGCTGCAGGGGTCCCTTGGGGCTGCCGCCGCTGTCTCCCCACTTGCCACGGAATCGTTGCAGGATCTCCTTCTCGTCGCGTGCCGGGCCGAATCGAGTCGACCAGTGCGATGTCATGAAGCGCAGCGGGTTATCGAGCGGGTCGTCGGGCGATCCGGCGTTGCTGTTGTGAGGTCCCACCGGACCCCGGCCTGGGTTTCGGTACATACCGTGAGCTCCGGCCTCGATATAGACGCGAGGGTGTTTGTGGCCCCAGTAGTCGGTGTGCCACGCATACGCGGTCGAGCTGACGTCGAGATCGCCGTGATGATGGAAGTGGAGCTTGACCGGTGGCCGCTGCCGAATCCCGGCGGCACTGCGCTCGACCAGCATGCAGATGTGCTCCCAATCCCCCCGATGTCGCAAACCGTTGGGCCACAGGATCAGCTTGGCATCGTCCCCGAAGAACAGGTAGTAGTGAAGCCAAACGAGGTTGTTCTTCCCGCCGACCGAAAAGGTCTCAGGCATCGGCACCGCATCCACGTAGACCGGCGCGTCCTCCTCACGGTTACCGACGATCAAGAACTCCGTCGGTTTCATAACGCCCCCGCTGAGTGAAAGCGCCGCGTTCTTCAGCGTGTAGAGGCTGTTGTACGGAATCCTCGAGCTTCCCTGCGATATAGAGCCCGTCGCAAGGCCCCACTGGGCGATCGAGATCGGGAAGATGAATTCCTGTCCATCGAAGTACCAATACGGCCGAAACTGCCGCAGCAGGATCTCTTCCTCGGTGTCCGGTAGACCGTCTCCATCGGTATCGATCGTGTGGGGTAGTTGTGGATCGGGCGGGAGCACGGCAACATCGGGTCGAGTCGCGTCTCGACTGGGATCGATCTCAGGCCCGGTGGCCGCCTCGTTGCAGGCCGTGAGGACGATCAGTGCTCCCCCTAGGATTGGCATCGCTGTTCTCATTCTCGAACCGTTCCTCCCCTCCGTTTGGGCTCGTTCTACGGTTTTTGTGGGTGACTCATGGGCAACGCCTGGGCCGAGACGGGAGAGAGCCGGCTACTAGATTGCGCTACAACGAGCTACGGAGAACGGCTCGCGCCCCCGAGATGAGACCACGCGGGGATATCGGCGAGTGGCCGACGATCGGTTCGCGGCCCCGGTTTGCGTTCTTAAGCGGGTACCCAGCTGTGAATGATGGAGACACGATTTATCACACCGAGCGTCTGCTCGTGCGTCACATCACCGATGGGGATGTCGACGCGATGTGCGCCGTGTACGGAGACGCTGGGGCGATGCGGTGGGTCGACGACGGCCGGCCGCTCGACCGCGAGGGTTGCCTAAGATGGATCAGCGTGACAAAGGAGAACTACGCCACGCGTGGCTACGGCATGTCGGCTCTGGTGCTCAGAGAGTCGGGTACAGTGATGGGGTTCTGCGGAATCGTGCATCCGGGGGGTCAGCCGGAGCCCGAGATCAAGTACGCCCTTCTGAGGGAGTACTGGGGTCAGGGTCTTGCCACCGAAGCGGTCGAGGGGATGTTGGCGTACGCAGCGAAGTACCTCGGTCTGCGGAGGGTCATCGCCACCACAGCGCCGGAGAATGAACCATCGCACCGCGTACTCCTCAAGGTTGGTATGTCTCACCTGAAAACAACCCGCGACCCGGATGGTGGCTATACGAAGACGTTCGTCTGGAGCGCTGAGGATTCCAAGGTCTAAACGAGGGCGGCGCGGCCAGGCCCGAAGGACCGACCGCGCCTGAGGGAGAAGTGGGGGAAGCTGGGGTTACTTGCTGAGCCGAACCAGGATGTCTTGGGCCACGGCTTCAAACACATCGTCGAGCTCCGCAGCGGTGGGCGCGAAGTAGGCGCTCCCCTGCGGCTCTTTCGGATCACTGACACCGTCCTCGTTCGCCAGCTCGCGGAGGTAATCCATATCCGGCGTCAGAATCGGGTCCGGGTTGTTGGGGTTCCCCAGCCCGATCGTGAACAGATAGATGTTATTTTTCCGGATCGCCTTGGCCTCTTGCCGGCCATTGGCCTTGCCGCGGGCGCGAACCGCGTTCTCGTTCATGCCAAAGCACGACGGTACGCCCTGGCATCCGTCGGCTCTTGCGATCTGATTCAGTGGCAGCGCGTCGGGATTGTCGAAGTAACCCCGCACGTTGCCGGTGATCCGGGTCGACACTGCCATCGCGCGATCCTGGCCGCCGACCATTCCGCGAAATGCCGTTGGGCGCCCGTCGGTAAAGAACACCACCACCTGGACCGACCCATTCCGTGTCGGGCCGTTTACGAGTGTCTCCTTACCAACCCTCAACCCCTCCCCGGTGTTGGTGTCGCCGACCGAGGTCATGGCGTCGATCGCCGCCCGGATGTTGCTCCGGAACGGCTGGCCGAGGGGTACGTGCTGACCGGCGCGAACCTGGAACGAGACCAACCCGATCTGGTCCACCGATTCACTGAAGTTGTCGATAAAGTCCTTGGCTGCGTTCTGCAGGTCGTCCCAAGCACCTTCGCGGGCGATCGAGCCTGACTGATCCAAGACGAGGACCAGATCGAGCGGCGGAACGGTCGCCTCGGCGGCCGCCACGACACCAACCTGATCGCGCCCAAGGACGCGCATGAAGGTCGTCGGAACGATGTCGTTGGCGCTGACTGAGACGGTGTTCTCACCGGCGGCGTTGACGCCAAACGAGTAGTTGAGCATCGCTGGATCGACGCCGTTGGCTTTAGCCAGCGTGATGATACGCTGCTCCGCATTGGCTTGGCTTTGACGCAGCGCCGCAGCGCCTCCGAGCGCAGCCGCGTCAACCGCACGTGACAGCTCAGATCGCTTGACGTAGGCGCGCCCCGAATCGAGCGCCAGACCGGCGATCCCGAGCAGCCCGACCAGGCTCACCGCGACGAACGCCAACACGGTTCCTCGCTCGTTGCGTATCACTCGGCGCCAGAAAGCGCTCTTCTTTCGCATCGACGGCCTCCCCATCCCGTTAGTCATTATGGTCCCCCCGTGAACGGCTCGTTTTTCATCGACGTTGCGACGGTGAAATCGTGTTTGCCGCCGGGGAAGAAACGGTTGACGCCGGGGGTCACGAACTGAAACTCGAAGTTCCCGGTCACGGTCACGATCTCGCTTGGACCGCCACCATCGGCCGGATCGACGATCAATCGATTGACGTCGAGGTCGAGTGCCGTGGCTTCTCTCGTGATCACGCTCTTGATCGACTCGGCCCGGGTCATCGTGTTGCCCTGGGCGTCGTCGAGCGTACCGCCGGTGACGGCGAAGCGCGTGGCCTCGTGAATCGCGTGCTGCAGCGTTAGCTGGGTGTAGAAGAAGCGCGAAAAATCGAAGATCCCCATAAACAGGAGTGCCACGATCGGGATGACCATGGCGAACTCGATCATCGTTTGTCCGCGCCTACAATTCAAACGTCCTGCCCTCATTACTCCCTCCGGTTCCTTCCTCGAGCGACGGGTTTCCGACTCTTCTTGGTCTGGTCTTGCCGCCGCTTCAAACAGTTTTCCTCGGGGGATGTCTCACTGTACCCGAACGATGAAATCGGATCAATAGTTTTGGCGCCGTGCTGCCGATTATGAAACCACCCGTTTTCGATCGTGCACTATGGTGCCGCAAATAGGAACCGCGCTTCCACACCTGGGCTAAAAGGGTTTCCACGTCTACTGTGAGGCCAGGTTGGAGAGCAAAAAAGAAGGGCGACCCACCAAAGATGTGGGTCGCCCTCCGG
>JBFGIA010000077.1:0-11215 GCA_041577935.1 Gemmatimonadota bacterium
GGGCCGGTCGTGCCCTCGCTACAGGCGAAGCACGCCACTCCGACCAACACTGCAGCGGTGGTCTTCTTGATCATGACACCTCCTTGGTTGGCGCAGCCTAAGTTTACGGTGGGTAACACACCGGAGCAGACCCTTCGGCAGCTCGGCGGTCTTAGGGTCCTTCGTGGCGTCGCGAGGGGCGTCGCGGAGGAAGCGAGGATCCGTAGCTTTGCGTCGCCGGCTTTCGCCGGGTTTGCTCTTGTCGGGGTGATCCCCTACAACCGTATACCGAGTCAGACACCGCTGTCTGTGGGAGGAAACCCGTTGGGGTGTAAGAGAAACCCTCACGCACGGTGTCGCTGATCGGAAACGGAAACGTTACAACTAAAGTTTTTAGATCCTACATAGGAGCATGTATCGGCAGGAACAGTTTTAAGCTCTCGCTACCAATAACTACCTGCCCGACGTGCAGGCGCTCGGTGCAGCTAAGCCGTTGTGATCGGTTGGCTTCGGTTCGGGTGTGTCAGTTACGTGGGCAAGTTTGATGGTGGCCCCAACGGGATTCGAACCCGTGTTTTAGCCTTGAGAGGGCTACGTCCTAGGCCTCTAGACGATGGGGCCACGCGCAACGGGAAGGAACGACGAAAAGATACCGCCGGGTCGACTTAGGGCAAGCCAGCGCCGTGCTGGAGCCCCGCGACCGACGCCCTGGCGAGGTCGACCCACCCACCAGGGTAGATGCCGAGCGCCAACACGCCGACGACGGTCGCGATCAACGCGATGACCGCCATCGCCGGCACCTGTACCCGCACCGGCTCGCCTTCGGGCGCACCCATGTACATCGCGACGACGACCCTCAGGTAGTAATACGCCGAGATCACCGACGCGAATACCATCAAGACGGCCAGCCCGACATGACCGGCGTCAACGGCGGCCGAGAAGACGGCGAACTTGCCAAAGAACCCGGCCGTCGGTGGGATGCCGGTCAAGCTGAACATGAACAGCGCCATCGCCGCACCCAACATCGGATGGCGGTACGCGACGCCACCGTAGTCACGCGAGATCGACGTGCTCTCGTCGCCGCTGACACCGAGCGCGACCACCACCGCGAACGCGCCTAGCGTCATGAACGTGTACGCCGCCAGATAGTAGACAAAAGCAGCGTTTCCTAGGGCGCTGTCGGCGACCAAGGCGACGACCAGGTAACCGGCGTGGGCGATCGACGAGTACGCCAGCATTCGCTTGATGTCGTCCTGCCGGATGGCGGCCACGTTGCCGACAAACATCGTCAGCACCGCGAGCACCCAAAGGACCGGGATCCACTGGCTCGCCAATCCGTCGAAGCTGGTCATGAGAAAGCGCGCCAGCGCCGCGAACGCGGCGGTCTTGACGCCGGTTGCCATGAACCCGGTGATCGGAGCCGGTGCGGCCTGATAGACATCCGGCGACCACATGTGAAACGGCACCAACGCCACTTTGAAGCCAAACCCGACCAGCACCAACCCCAAACCGGCCAACAGCAGCGGCGAGGCGCGTCCAGCTCCAACCGCGACCCCCATCGCCGCCAGATCGAACGTCCCGGTCAATCCGTATAGCAGCGCCATGCCGTAGACCAGGAAACCGGTCGAGAACGCGCCCAACACGAAGTACTTGAGGGCGCCCTCGATCGCCCGCGCCCGGCGGCGGCGGAAACCGGTCAACACATAGACGCCGACCGACATCAGCTCGAGCGCCGCAAAGATCATGACCAGGTTGTTGCTCTGAACGAGCAGCATCATGCCCACCGCCGACATCAGAACCAAGTAGTAGTACTCGGCCAACTGGATGTTCTCACGCCGGCAGTACCCAATGGTGACAAGCAGCGTGATCAACGTGCCGACCAGGATCACCGCGGTCAGGAAAACCCCGAAGCCGTCGACGATGATCATCCCGTTGAAATACGAGCCCGCCATCACGTCCAACCTGAGCGCTTGCCAGACGATGGCGACTAGCCCCAGCACGACGCCGAGAATCGAGAGATAAGGGGCCATGATCGCGAGCCCTTCTTCCCCCTCCGCTGGTCCGCGGGTCGTACCCAGCTCGAACAGATCGGCCACCAGGGCGGCGATGGAAAAGAGACTCACCAGCACGACCGGAACGATCGCTCCCAGACTCGGGTCGATCAGCCGGTACGCATCAATTAGCGGTTGCAGCTCGGGGTTCACCGTGGCGCCTCCACCTCGATCGGTTCTTCAACCGCGAGCAACCCGCTGTCGGTGACATGCTCGACAAACCGCTCGACGGACGGAGCGGTGCGATCGAGGAATGGCTTGGGGTACACCCCGATCCATACAATCACGATCACGATCGGGACCAAGACGGCGAGCTCCCGCCGGCCGAGATCCGGCAGCCCACGGTTCGACTCATCGTCGATCGGTCCGAACATTACCCGGCCGAACATGCGGAGCATGTAGTAGGCCGCCAAGATCACACCAACGGTCGCCAACCCGGCCATGTACGGGTGGGTCTGGAACATCCCGACCAAGATCAGAAACTCGCCCACGAAGCCGTTCAACCCGGGCAGCCCGATCGACGACAACGTCACGATCATGAAGATCGTGGCAAAAACGGGCATTACACTCGACAACCCACCGAACGACTCGATCTCGTACGTGTGGCGGCGCTCGTACAACATGCCGCAGATAAAGAACAGCGCACCGGTCGACAACCCGTGGTTGATCATCTGGATTACCGATCCCTGTACGCCGACGACGTTGAAGGCGAACAACCCGAGCATGACGAACCCGAGGTGGGATACCGATGAGTACGCGACCAGCTTCTTGATGTTGGGTTGGACCAGCGCCACCATCGCACCGTATAGGATGCCGATCACCGCCAGCGTCGCCATCCACGGCAGGAGCACCCGCGCCGCATCCGGAAACAGCGGGATCGCGAACCGATAGAAGCCATACGTTCCCATCTTCAGCAGCACGGCAGCCAGGATCACGCTGCCGGCAGTGGGCGCCTCTACGTGGGCGTCAGGCAGCCATGTGTGGAACGGGAACATCGGCACCTTGATCGCGAACGCCAGCCCGAAGGTGAGGAACAGACCGAGCTGGATCCTGAGCGGCACGTCGATCGCCAAGAGGTCGGTAAGAGCGTACGAGTAGGTGCCGGTGAGGTTGTAATGGTAGAAATAGAGCACCAGGATCGCGACCAGCATCAGCAGGCCACCGATGAATGTATAGAGGAAGAACTTGACCGCGGCGTAGATCCGCCGTTCCCCGCCCCATATGCCGATGATGAAATACATCGGCACCAGCATGAGCTCCCAGAAGACATAGAAGACGAACAGATCCAGCGCGACAAAGACGCCCAACATGCCGGTCGTGAGGAGCAGCATCAGCAGGTGGTACTCTTTGACGTGCTGATCGATGTAACGCCACGAAGCGAGCACCGCGAGCGGCATCAGGAACGTCGTCAGCAACACCAGCAACACGGTGACGCCATCGACTCCAAGGTGGTAATCGATCCCGAACGCCGTGATCCACGGCCGACGCTCGACGAGCTGATACGGCGCTCCGGACGACTTATAGAGCCACCATAACGGCAGCGAGAGCGCGAAATGGGCGATCGTTACCGCCAGCGTCATCCTGCGGATAGCGTCGTGGCGGGTGCCCGGAACGGCCGCCACCAGCGCCATCCCGAGCACGGGCAGAAAGACGATCAGGGTCAGGTACGGGACGCTCAACGGAACAAGTAGTAGTAGGCGAGGATCGCAAACACGCCGCCAAAGAAGGCCACCGCATACCCCTGGACGTAACCCGTCTCCCAGCGGCTCACGATCCGGCTGCCGCGCTTGACCAGGGCGCCCGTGCCGCCGACGCCGAGCCCATCGATCAAGCCGTCATCGATGACCCGCCAGGCGAAGCGCGAGAGCGCATAAAACGGCCGCACGATCAGAAAGTCGTACAGCTCGTCGACGAAGTATTTCCCGTAGAGCAGCGTGTACACGCCACGCGACCGGGCGACGACACGACCCGGCAGGTCGGGGCTCCTCAGGTACGCCCAATAGGCGACCAGGATCCCCAACGTGGCGATCGCGACGGACGCCGTCATCAGCCCGTACTCGATCGGCGGTATGGCGTGCGGCTCGTGAACCGCGTGCTCACCAGCTTCGAACACCGGCGCCAACCACCCCTCGAAACGATTGGCGATACCGCCCAACGGTTGCCCCAACGCCGCCGGCAAACCGATCCACCCGCCGACAACCGACAGCGCGCCGAGAATCACCAACGGTACCGTCATCGTCCACGGCGACTCGTGGGCGTGCCCCCATTGCTCCTTCGTGCCGCGGAACGACCCGTGGAACGTCAAGAAGAACAGCCTGAACATGTAGGCGGCGGTCAACCCCGCGGTGATGAATCCAATCACCCACAGCACAGAGTGTCCGCCATCCCAGGTGCGCCACAGGATCTCGTCCTTCGAGACAAACCCGGCCAGCGGCGGGACACCGGCGATCGCCAGCGTCGCCGCCAGCATCGTCCAGTAGGTGATCGGCAGCTTGGGTTTGAGACCGCCCATCGTGCGCATGTCTTGCTCTCCATGCAACGCATGGATCACGCTGCCGGCGCCCAGAAACAACACCGCCTTGAAGAAAGCGTGCGTCACGAGGTGGAAGATGCCGGCGCTGAACGCCGCCACCCCGACGCCCAGGAACATGTAGCCCAGCTGGCTGATGGTGGAGTACGCCAGCACCTTCTTGATGTCGTTCTGGACGATCCCGATCGTAGCCGCGAACAGCGCCGTCGCGGCACCGATCCCGGCGACCAGCGCCAATACCTGGGGTGCCATCTCATAAAGCGCGTGCGCCCGAGCCACCATGTACACCCCGGCGGTGACCATCGTGGCCGCGTGGATCAGTGCCGAGACCGGTGTCGGGCCGGCCATCGCGTCGGGCAACCACACGAAGAGCGGGATCTGCGCGCTCTTCCCCACCGCGCCGATAAACAGGAACAGGCAGATCCAGAATGCCAGGTCGCCGCCCAACGTCAAGCGCGTGGCGGCCTCTGGCAGCACGTCCGAGAACGCCACCGAGCCAAACGTCCAGAAGATCAGGAAGATGCCGAGCAGAAACCCGAAGTCACCGATCCGGTTGACGATGAACGCTTTCTTGCCGGCGTCGGCTTTCGCCTGGTCCTCGAACCAGTACCCGATCAACAAGTACGAGCAGAGCCCGACACCCTCCCAGCCCACGAAAAGCAGCAGGAAGTTGTCGGCCATGACCAGCAGCAGCATGGCGAAGGTGAACAGGTTGAGGTAGGCAAAGTATCGTGCGTACCCGCCGTCGCCGTGCATGTATCCAACCGAGTACAGGTGGATCAGGAAACCGACACCGGTGACGACCAGCACCATCGTCATCGACAAGGGATCGAGCTGGAACCCGATCGACGCCGAGAACTCGCCCGCCGGGAGCCAGCTGTAGAGGGTCTGCTGAAGCAACCGCTCGGCGGGCGGCAACCCCCGGAGGGCGATGAACGATGCCGCAGCCATCGCAAACGCTGCCCCGACCGCGCCCGGGCCGATGACCGACACCACGCGATCGCCGAGCTTGCGACCGAATAGTCCGTTTATCGCCACTCCGGCCAACGGGAACGCCGGGATCAACCACAGGAGGCTCTCCATCCCGTTCACCCGCGCAGAACGTTGAAGGCTTCGATGTTGACCGTCTCTCGGTGCCGGAACATGGCGACGATGATCGCCAACCCGACAGCTGCCTCGGCGGCCGCGACCGCGATGACCAGGAGCACCATGATCAACCCAGCCACATCGCCGATCGTCATCGCGAACGTCACCAGGGCGAGGTTGGCGGCGTTGAGCATGATCTCGATCGCCATGAACACGATGATGGCGTTCTTACGGGTCAGAACACCAATCACGCCGATCGTGAACAAGACCGCGCTCAGCGTTATGTAGTGGGCCGGCCCGACCATGGGGCTAACGCTCTCTTCGGGCGATCGCCACCGCTCCGACCATGGCCAAAAGCAGGAGCAGCGCGATGGTGATAAAAGGCATGAAGTAGGCCGTGTAGAGAGCGGCTCCGATAGCGCCCGTCGAACCCAGCAGGTCGGGTGAGATCCCCGCCGCCGGCCCGCGAACCGTCGGTGTCACCCCGCTGATCCCGCCGCCCACCAACAGCGCCAGGAACCCCGCACCAAACACCACCGCGGTGACTCGTAGCGGATTATTCGATACGTCAAACCACTGCTGCTGACCCAGGTTCAGCAACAAGATGACAAACAGGAACAGCACCATGATCGCGCCGGCGTAGATGATCACCTGGATCGCTGCCAAGAAATGGCTGTGTAGGGTGACAAACAAGCCGGCCAACGCGAAGAACGCGACCACCAGAAACAGCACGCACGCAACCGGATTGCGATTCGTGATTACGACCAGGCTCGCGCCGACGGAGATGGCCGCGAGAATCCAGAAGGCGACGTCAACGCCGGTCACAGATTACCTCGTGACATGCGGTACTTGTCGATGTCTCCCTCGAATGGCTGGTAGCCGTCGTCAACTTCCTTTTCGTCGCGCCAATTGAGCAGGTACTCCTTGTCCCAGATAAAATCCTCGCGATCGTAGCTGGCCCACTCGTACTCCTTGGTCATCGCAATCGCGTCTTCGGGACACGCATCGACGCAGTATCCGCACATGATGCACCGCAAGCCGTCGATGTCGAACCGCACCGGGTACTTCTCGATCTCCGGATCAGGGTGCTCAGCACCGACGATGTAGATGCAGTCCGCCGGGCACGCGGTCGCGCACATCATGCACGCAACACAACGCGGCTCACCGCTGGGGCGCTTCTTTAGGTAATGCCGTCCGCGAAAGCGATGTCCGTAGTCACGTCGCTCCTCCGGATACTCGATCGTCGGCATACCCTTCCGATTGAAGAGATTCACGATCATGTTCCGAAGGGTCACAGCCAGCCCGCCGGCGACCGCCGGGAGATAAAACTGCTTCCACCACGCATCGGGGTTCGAGCTGACCAGGGTGTCGTCGCCGCGTACGACGACCACGTCCTGGGGATCGATCGTATCCGGTATCCAACTCATGAAAGGAGCCCTTGGCCAAAGTAGAGAACGAGCGCCGTCACAAAGACGTTCGCCAGTGCGAGTGGCAGCACGATCTTCCAACCGAAGTCCATCAGCTGATCGTACCGAAATCGAGGTAGCGTCCAACGCACCCAGATGAAGAACCACAAAAAGAAGACCATCTTGGCCGAGAATGAGCCCAGCTGGAGCAGCGCCGCCGGAATCGGCCCAACAGCGGCGCGCAGCGCCTCGCTCGATACCCACGGGATCTGCCACCCACCGAAGAACAGCGTCACGATCAACATCGCGCCGGTCACCATCGCCATGTACTCGGCCATGAAGAAGAGCGCGAACTTCATCGCCGAGTACTCGGTGTGATACCCGACCACCAGCTCGTTCTCCGCTTCGGGAAGGTCGAACGGCAACCGGTTGGCCTCGGCGAACACTGCTATCGTGAAAAGAACAAACGCCAACGGCTGCGTGACGACCCCCCACTTCGGAATGACTCCAAACAAGAGCTCGCCCTGTCCATTGACGATCTCCCCAAGCTGCACCGCGCCGTAGATCATGAGAATTCCAACCACCGACAAACCGAGCGCCAGCTCGTACGAGATCATCTGCGCACTCGATCGAATACCGCCCAAGAACGCGAACTTGTTGTTCGAGGCCCAACCCGCCATCACGATGCCGTATACCGACAATGATCCCAACGCGAAGACGTACAGGATGCCGATGTTCAAATTGGCGACCTGCATATGAATCGTGCGTCCACCGAGTACCAGCGTGTCCGCCAGCGGGATTACGGCGAACGTCATCGTCGCGGGTACCAACAGCATGACCGGCGCGAGCAGGTAAAACGCCCGGTTGGCGTGAGCCGGCACGTACTCTTCCTTGAACATGAACTTGACCACGTCGGCCAACGGTTGAACCAAGCCAAACAACGTGATACCAAAAATGTTGACCCGGTTGGGGCCCAACCGATGTTGGATGAACGCGCTGCCGCGCCGCTCGGCCCAAACCAGCACCGGCACCAGGTTCAACACCATAAAGAACACCACAAACGCCTTGAGAATCGAGATCGCGGCCCCGGTCCAATCCATCGTTACTCCGGACTCGGGCGTCTAAAGCCCGGTGCGGCATGCGTTCCAACCGGTGGCATCGCTTCCTTCTCCCAGCCGCGAAGCCACGCCCCTTCATCTCCGATGACGCGATAAGAAAGGCCGGTGAACGCGGCGACATCAGATGCCAGGCGATCAAACGCTTCCGACGCTGTACGCGGTGCGGAGTTCCCGGACAACGCGGCGTCGATCTCTCCGAAAACGCGCCACCCGGGACGGCTCTCAGCGTATAGCGAAACGCTTTGCCAGAATCGCTGCACGCGACCAGCGTGGTTGGTGAACGTGCCCTCGCGCTCCACGTGCACCGCGGTCGGGAAGACGAGATCCGCATGCTCCATCGCGTCGGATCGACGCGACCCGACAAACCACACCCAATCGGCGCCCTTCATTGCCTCGCGACCGTGCTCGCCCAGCGACTCCAGATCCCAGCCGCACACGACCAGACCGCGAGCCTTTCCGGCGGCGACATTGGCCAGAATCGTCGAGACCCCGCTCTCCACGCTATCGGTCAGCCCGAGCACCTCGATCGCACCGCGGGTGTTGGGGTAGGGATCCCGACGGATCAGGACGTTGTCGACAAGCTCGTCGACCTGTTTCCAAGAATCGGCGACTCGAAAGTCGACCCGGCCTCCGGCATGCGATACGAGCGAACGCAGTTGATGCAAGTCCTCGTTTGACAGCTCGGGGTGCGCGATGACCGCGACTTCACCACCCGTCCGCTTGATCTCTCGAGCGGCCTTTTCGGTCGCTGTGGCCCAATCGATCTCGACCAGAGCGCCGTTCTGCCGCGCCATCGGAGCGACGATCCGATCGCTCGTGTCGGCCAACTCATTTGACGAGATCCGACCTGGGTCACACATCCACGAGTCGTTCACATCGTCGTTGTACCGCGGCCGATAGCGGTAGAGAACGTCTTCTGATTGCTCGGCGTAGATGTTGCACCCGGTCGAGCACCCGGGACAGATCGACTTCACGGTGTGCAGGTAGTAAACCCGCTTCCGGAACCGGAAGTCGTTCGAGGTCAGAGCGCCTACCGGACAGATGTCCGTGTAGTTCAGCGCATAATCCGTGTCGATCGGCTGATCGTCAAAGGTTTTAATCTCCGAATGGTCCGACCGGTTGGCGATCACAAAGTCGGCGCTGCCCGTAATCTCCTCGCCGAACCGCACGCAACGAGAGCACAGCACACAGCGCTCGGCATCCATCGTGATCGGCCCGAGGTCGACCACCTTTCGCTTTCGGATGCGCTCGATCGGCAGCGGCTCGTACTTGCCGACCTCGAGGTAGTAGCGCTGTAGGTGACACTCGCCTACCTGGTCACACACCGGACAGTCGAGCGGATGGTTCTTGAACTCGAACTCGAGGACCCCCTCGACGGCTTCCACGACGCGCGGCGTGTCGAACTTGACGACCATGCCGTCGGCCACTGAAATCGAGCACGACGTCTGGAGCTTCCCATGGCCCTCGACCTCGCACAGACACATCCGGCAATTCGCGGGCACCGAGAGATCACGGTGGTAACAAAAGTGGGGGGGCGTATATCCCGCCGCCTCTGCAGCCTCGAAGATCGTCGAGCCTGGTGGGACGTGAACTTCGACTCCGTCGACCGTGACCGAGAGTGCATCCGCGGCGGGTTCGACCGCGGGTCGCTGCTCGACTGGTTCCTGGATCGATCCCGGCGGCAGGATCACCGCCAGGTCGACCATGTCACGATCCCGAGTACCGCCGGCGGCGGTGTTTTTTTCGGCTCCAACGTTGCGGCGCATCGCTATCCCCCTTGTCTCGCGACCGCTACGAAGCGCGTGGAAGAATGTGCTCGTGACGCGACACCGCTTCCTCGAGAGCACCCAGGTCGACGTCGCCCTCGCACAGCTCCGCGAAATCCTCGGGATAATTCTTGATGAACGCGACGGCGGGCCAGGCCATCGCGTCGGCAAGGGCGCAGATCGTCTTCCCCGCCATCGCGTCGGCCAGCTCGAGCACCTTGGTCAGATTCGCCTGCCGCCCGCTGCCGTTTCGGATCTCGCCGACAAGTTGCTCGATCCAGCCGCACCCCTCGCGGCAGGGCGTACACTGTCCACACGACTCGTGGGCATAGAAGTGGGCCAGGTTGAGCAGGCAATCGACCGCCGAAACGTTGTCTCCGATCACGATGAACCCACCCGACCCGACCAGGCTCCCGCGTTCGAGCAGCCCTTCGTAATCCATGCGCGCGCCCTGACACTGCTCGGGTCTCATGACCGGCACCGAGGACCCGCCGGGGACGATACCCTTGAGACCGACACCGTCCATCAGCCCACCGCAGTACTCCTCGACAAAGCCCATCATCTCGATGCCGAACTCCACCTCGTAGACACCGGGCTTGTTTATCGGCCCGCTGCACGACCACATCTTGGTCCCCTTCGACTTCTCGGTGCCGTATTGGGCGTAAGCGTCGCCGCCGTTCTCGATGATCCACGGGACGGCGGCCAACGTCTCCGTGTTGTTGATGACCGTTGGGCACCAGAAGAGCCCCTCGACCGCGGGGAAAGGCGGCTTGTTGCGTGGCATCGCCTTTCTCCCCTCCAGCGATTCGAGGAGTCCCGTTTCCTCGCCGGCGATGTAAGCACCGGCGCCATAGTGGACGACCAGATCGAGATCGTAGTCGGAGCCGAAGATCCCCTTACCCAGGTAGCCCTTCGCGTACGCCTCGTCGACCGCCGCCTGGAAGCACTGTCCCTGGTACGAGTATTCCCCGCGGACATAGTTGAACGCGAGGTGACAGTCGATCGCGATCGAGGCGATCATGATCCCCTCGATCACCGTGTGCGGATCGTTCTCGAGGAGCCAACGATCCTTGAAGGTGCCGGGCTCTGATTCGTCGGAGTTGCACACCACGTACTTCGGCTTTTCGGAGTCGCGCGGGGTGAACCCCCACTTCATTCCGGCCGGGAACCCGGCCCCACCGCGCCCTCTTAGACCGGAAGTCTTGACCTCTTGCTGGACTGCGAGCGGATCCATGTCCAGCGCTTTTCTGACCGCACGATACCCGCCCGTCGCCTCGTA